>CALCEF010000154.1 GCA_937901365.1 uncultured euryarchaeote
CATCTCCATCCAATGGCAATGTCCAGTGGTCCTGGATTTGTACCGTCAATGGGTGTTGATTGTTGGTTGGCTCAATGCAAGAACGTAGAACCTGAGCTTGAGCAATTCCCAGATTGGCATTGATTAGTTCAATTTCTTCAGCATTGGCTCCATTCAGAAGTGCCTCGCGAACAGTGCTTGCTGGCCGTGGATGATTTTCGGCAAGGATGATATCGATGTATCCATTTTTCAATCGCTCACACAAAGGTTCGCGAATCATCTCTGACCACGATACAAGGTGGTCAGCACCCATCGCGGTCAAAATGAGGTCGGCCTTGCAAAGTATGCTGCTCAAATCATCGCTGGTACTCTTGATTTCTTGGGCCCGCAGTCGTTCAGTTTCCCCGCTTGCGAGGTTGTAAATTTCCCAGTCACCATTCGCCCGAATTTTCTCTACGGTTTCAGCGTGGGAATCTACCAGAGAGAAATCCCAATCTGATCGATTGAGTAATTGAGCCAAGAATCCTCTACCTACCTTCCCCGCTCCAAAGATTACGCCAAGAGGTCGCTTAGCAGCCAATTTGGCTATCCCCAATACACTGACTTCCTGTCCTGCTTTACAGATTGCAGCACGAGATTTGACCAATTGTTCATTCATGGCAAATCCCCCACCAATCCACATCTCATCAGATTGGAATTGGCTACGCAGTTCGCTGATTGTTCGGTTTCGCGCTTCCAAATCGGTATCCATGTCCATAGATGTTGCATTGTAACTTAATGCTGGCAAACACCCAATGGGTGGCAACCAACTCATTCCATCTTGCGGCTCACCATCCACCATACCGACATGCTCGCTGGTATTGGCAAGATTGAACACAACCCCTGAAGGGGCACCCAATCCAATCACTCCCGCAGTCAAGTCATCACAGCCACAGATGACCTCAGCACCTTGAGCGATTCCTGACAGTTTCGCTCCTTCTTCAGTCACGCCTCCAATCACGCTTTGTGGTAGTTGGAAATGTCCCTCTCCACCAAAACCTCGCATCGAACGTCGGTCACGAGCAATGACACCAGTCAATTCCCAATTGTGTAGATCTTTGAGTTGGATGGCCACGCCATTTCCAATCGGCCCATTTTCCAATTCCCACTGTGCGAGTCGAGAGGGCACCCATGCACGGGTCGGCGGTAATTGCTGTTCACCTTCTGTCGCCCTTTGGCATTGTTCAGGTAATGCCTCGTGCCAAGGGATGATTCGACCACAAAGTGCCCCATCTCGAATAATGACAGCCGATGGCCCATGAGCTGTGATTCCAACGCGGTTGACACATTTTCCTTTCTCCCCCAACCAGTTTCGAAGATTATCCCACAACCCTTCCGAAGAGGGCCAAACACCCATCTCCCACGTAGAATCTGGGCTGAGCAAGAGCACTTTGGTAGCACTGGTTCCGACATCGATTCCCAGTGTGAATGAGTCGGACATATGTGCTCCGAGACCGAACCGGTTCATTGCAAGTTCTCTGCACTGTCCGGCCACGAAATCGGTGCCCAATTCAGGATGCTAAGTCCTGGTTCCAAATCGAGGAATCTTCCCGGCGAATCCGATTGTGCAGCCGTGAGGAGGTACCCTTCCAATGGTTGTTCAACCGCCGCTTGGAAGAATCTTCGAACATCTTCGGCCAAGAACGCGGTCGCTTGTAATCGCCCCCCTCTTCGCCAATGTTCAGATTCATCTGGGATGACGGTACCAATTCGAACGGCAATGGTTTCCATTCCGTGAATTCGTGCGTGCATTTCGGCCAAAACTTCAGCATAGATCTTTGAGGCACCATACGTCGAGGTCGGTGCCACACCATCCTCGATTTGGATTAAGCGACCATGCATTGGCCCACCTTCGGCAAACAGAGGTTCAAGCCCCACTTGGGCCAAGCCGCTTGAGGCCACGATTACACGGCTGACATGGGATGCTTTTGCGCATCGGAAAATCGCGGTTGTCGGCTCGATATTGTTGCGTACCATCGACGAATCGTCATTCGACGGATTCGCATCTGCAGCCAAATGAATCAGGCAATCAGAGCCTTCGAGAACCGCACACAATTCCTCGTCTGAAACCGATGTTAAATCCATCTCAATCGAGACGCGATTTCGTGCATTTTCATCCTCTGTGTTTCTACCGGCAGCCAACCAATCCTCCAGTGGGCGATCGATTCCGACGACTTCGTGGCCAAGCGATGACAAATGATCGTGGACAATGCCTCCGATGAGGCCAGCAGCCCCGGTAATCGCCACACGCATACCCTGTCGAGTCGGTTCTCCGTCAAGAGTTTGCTTCCAACGCCTCGTCCGTCACACTCATGACTGAATCGCGGCCGTAGGCCGCGCGATGTCCGACGTCCTAGAGGCGGAACTCGCACCTTCCGGTGGCCTCAAGACCGGATGGAAGGACATTGGTAAGAATGACATTTTTCGGGACATCTGGGTTGTCATTTTCTATCTTGGCTTGATGTTACCCTACGCATTCGTCGGACTTTGGATCGGTACGGTTGCCAACAACGAGTTCCAACTTCCAATCAAGGATATTGCGATTGCAATCATGTTGTTGAAGATTCCATTCTTCCTTCGTTTGATTTGGGCACAACCAGTTGAACGCTTTGTCGAATTGCCGTTCGGCCGACGCCGTAGTTGGATTCTACTTGGAACGATATTGCATATCGTCTTGCTCGTGCCACTTCTCTTCATTGACATTCAAACGGCCACTTGGGTCTTTGTGGGGATTGTTTTCGTCGCACTGATCCCCCGCCTTTTCGCTGAGCAGGCCGTTGCAGGGATGATGGCTGAAAGTATTCCCAAATTGGGCCGATTCAATTCAGGAATCAACCTCGCTTATCGTGGTGGCGGACACATTCTGTTGCTTACGATGGGATGGTTGACATCAACAGCCAGTCCCTTTGCAGACGGCGCATCGACTGATTGGGGTGCCATACAGATGATCGGCCTCATCACTGCGATGGTGACCGCATTCTTCGCGGTCGTAATCACTCTCATCATGAAGGAAGGAGAGGCCATTCGGGGTCCGGATTCACAGAAGAAACGACGAGTTGCAAAGACCATGCAAGATGCGATTGACAATTCCGATTTGGCATTCCCAGAGTCAAGCTCGACCATGAATCGTCTCTTGGCAGCCATGCGAACTCGTACCGCTTGGATCGTCCTCTTCCTCTGTTTCTTGATTCCGCTCGGTGACGGGTTTGAAGGCATGTTCATGTTCTACATGCGCGATGTTCTGGGCTTTGATGCGGGTGAAGCCATCCTGTGGGCGAACATCTTCATCTTCGCCACTTATCTCGGTCTGTTCGGTCCTTGGTTGTCTGATTATTATGGTCGTGCCAAGGTTTTGCGATTGTCCGCCATGGGCTCAATCGCCTGTTATGCGGGTCTCAGTGTAATGATGCTCATCGGTGCGCCAGAGATTGCCCTTCTCGTGCTTTGGATGCCGACATTGATGATTACCGATTGGCTCATCTTCACCTTCATCACCACTTGGGCTGAGGTCAGTGATCCTCGATTGGGTCCCACTCACATGGCACTGTATCAGACCACACAAGCGGTCGCTGCGACATTCATCTGGTTTGGTTTGGGTGTATTCCTCATCTATGCAACAGGGGGCGCATATTGGCTCATCTTCCTCTTGGCGTGCTTGGGCCCGATGATTGGTCTCAGTCAATTCCACAAACTCAAACTTGGAGAGGACTATGGTGAAGACACACTTGATATTCGCGAAGAGGTTTCCAAAATTCAAACGAAATTGGCAGGAATGCCATGGGGTGTAGAACCAGTTGACAAATCCTCGCGCCGACGATTGGCAGCTGGAACGGCAATGGCCGGTCTCATTCTTTCAGTCGCCCTGTTCACAGGCCCGTTCGTTTTACTCAAGTGGGAAACAGAAGAAACCGAAGAAAATTGGGATTTGCTGGCTTGGAATGAAACTGTAATCACATATGAAGAACCATTTACACTTGGGACAGGTGGAACTGCAAATGCACTTGTCGATGTCCCAACACCACAACGCGGGATTCTTTTTGCTTCATTCA
>CALCEF010000155.1 GCA_937901365.1 uncultured euryarchaeote
TTGACTTGGTGAAGGCGACACGGGATGATTCTGGGCCAGAGATTGTGCGGAGCCCACTGATTTCATTCACACGCGATGCTGCGATGGCGGCAGCTCTTGTCGGTGGAGGATTCACCATGATGCCGAGAAAACGGCGTGCTTCGCGACTGTGGTTGTGGAAGTCGGACTTTGCTGCATTGCCATTATGGACTCAGATTTGCATTGCGATGGATCGATTGTACAGAGGTGTCATTTTCATGTTCAAGTCGCCCAAGCGGATTCCCCATTTCATTCGTCACTCACGCGATTACAGATTGTTTGTGAGAATCCCCGAAACTGCAGAGCGGCCACCCCCTCGTATGCACATGCGCAGTGAACGCGAAGGTGGGGTGCCAGCAGACCTCATGGATCAAATGGATGCGGTTGCATTCACCATGGAAGATGTTGAGACCACACCTGAACAAATTGCAGCGTGGGATGAAGGGGAATAATGGAGCACAGAAGGGGATTCGAACCCCTGTAAAATGGATTTGCAGTCCATCGCGTAACCGGGCTTTGCTATCTGTGCAGCGTTCCGCCGAAAAGCCAGCGCTATTCAAGTGTCACGCATGAAAGAACCCATCACCTTCAAGGCCAATTGGTGCGTGGAAAGGTTGCCCCATAGGGGCAATGGGTGGGACCATGCCGGACATTCCAGACCATCTGGTAAGCCTCAAAGGCGGATTCAAAGCGTTCCTTGCACCACCTCCTGCAGATGTTGTTCGTCTGACGGTTGGAGAGCCTGCATTCGATACACCGAGTGCGATTTCTGAGGCAGCAATCACAGCGATTCAAGCGGGTGATACCCACTATACTCGCGGTGAAGGGCGTGAGAGTTTGTGTGCCGCTTGGGCATCTCATCTACGCAATCGATGGAATATTCCTGTCCAAGATGATGGCATTGTGGTAACGCCAGGTGCCAAACAAGCACTACTCTATGCGATCATGGTCGCAGCTGAGCCGGGCGACGAAGTGATTCTGATGGCCCCCTCTTGGCCAACTCACGTTGAACAGGTCGAGTTGGTCGGAGCAACACCGGTTCTCATCAAGTGCCAGAAACCATCCTTCCATCCAAATCTCGATGAGGTCGCTGCGGCGATTACACCTCGAACCAGTGCAATTCTCATCAACAGCCCAAACAATCCAACCGGGGCGGTCTACACGCCTGAGGAAATGCAGGGTCTTGTCGACTTGGCCATCAAACACGACTTGTGGATTATCTCCGATGAGATCTATACTGAATTGATTTGGAATGATACCGAACATGTTGCACCCGCTGCGATTGAGGGTGGCTTTGAGCGAACGATGACAATCACCGGACCCAGCAAAACACATGCGATGACAGGGTGGAGAGTTGGCATCTTCGCAGCACCAACACCCTTAGCGAAGGTCGTGGGTCGTTTGCAAGGGAACACGTGTTCCCACATCCCTGCATTCCTGATGCCTGCGGCTGAAGTGGCCGCTGAAAATTGGGAAGCGGTTGCTGAATTCCGTGATGACTACATCCGTCGTCGCTCTCTCATGATGGACCTACTGAATGGAATCCCTTCACTCAGTGCAAGCGAACCAGAAGGTGCATTCTACGTCATGGTCGATGTCACTGCAACGGGCATGGATGGTACCACCTTTGCAGCACGTGCAATGGAAGAGGCCAAAGTACAGGTCATCCCATTGGAAACGTTGCCGGGTGGCGAAGGATTTGTTCGACTATCCTACGCAGCAGAAGATGATGTCATCGAAGAAGGACTCAAACGATTGAGTGAATGGCTCAATGATCAGTAGAGTTGAGTGTATTCCTGACACTGCTCTGCAATTCGTAGCAATTGGTTGTACTTCGCTGTGCGATCACTACGGGCGGGTGCACCTGTCTTGATTTGGCCGGCGCGAGTGCCAACTGCGATGTCTGAAATCGTGTCATCACTGGTTTCACCGGAGCGATGGGAAATCACCGTACCCATGCCATGTTCCTTGGCCATCTCGATGCATTCGAGTGTCTCGGTCACCGTTCCAATCTGATTTGGTTTGATGAGAATCGCATTTGCAGCACCCATCTCAATCCCTTGAGCGAAGCGATCCATGTTGGTCACGAAGAGATCGTCGCCGACAATTTGGACCCGATGGCCGTCGGTCTTGGTGAATCCCGCCCAACTGGTCCAGTCATCTTCACCAAAGGCGTCTTCGATTGAGACGATGGGGTATTCATCGATCCACCCTGAATACATCTCACCGAGTGCTTCACCATCGATTACGCGTCCATCGATATGGTATCCGTCCGCATGATGGAATTCTTGAGCGGCGACATCCAAGGCGATCGACATCTGATCTCCTGGGGAATAGCCTGCTCGCTCAATCGATTGGACCAACAACGCCAATCCTTCCTCGTTCTTGGGAAGATTTGGTGCAAAACCACCTTCATCGCCAACGCCACCCAACAATCCCTTCTCTTTCAGGACGGATTTGAGTGCGTGGTATGTCTCGACGCCTGCGCGGAGAGCCTCTGGAAAATGGTCGAAGCCGTGAGGAATCACCATGAATTCTTGGACATCGACGTTTGATGCTGCATGAGCACCTCCGTTGAGGATGTTCATCATCGGTACGGGCAAGCTGCCTCCTGAAAGACCACCCAGATATCGCCACAATGGCAATTGATGAACGTTTGAGGCCGCGTGTAGGCAGGCTAGACTTGTCCCGAGTGTTGCGTTTGCACCGAGATTCGCTTTGTTGCCTGTATCATCCATTTCAATCATGGTCTCATCGATGACTCGCTGATCGTCTACTGGTAATCCGACCAAACCGTCCTGGATTTGTTCGACAACATTGGTGACTGCTCCCTCGACCCCTTTGCCCATCCACAAGCGCATGTCTCCATCTCGCAATTCAACGGCCTCGTGGCTGCCCGTACTGGCTCCACTGGGCACTGCAGCACGGCCACGCAGCGCGCCATCGACGTAACAATCAACCTCGACGGTTGGATTACCACGACTGTCGAGAATCATTCGGGCTTCAAGGCCGGTGATGTAGGATGACATTGGGTCCCTCTGATTGGTCGGGAGAGACGGCACACTGTCAATGTGACGCTACTAATCGTTGAGCCACTTGAGCCAGCGGGATACGCTGGATTGAACATCTGGAACTTCTCTTTCTGAGCGACACTGGATTTCCCAGCCCAATTGCTCTTCACTCGGGGAGATGCTGAAGAGTTCGGCCCTCATGACCAAACCATCATCCTGTTTTCCATTGTGTCTATAATCATCAATAAAACAATGAATTAAATGTCGCGGATAATGTGCAATATGTCCCTTTTCTGGAACACATAAAACGACACTTTTTCGAAGGAAAATAAGTGAAGATCCTGAATCGGAATTTACCTCGTGACCTTGGATTTTACAGCCATCGATCGCAGCTGCAACCTCGACGTTGTACCACTCGTGAAATTTGTGTTCAAGAGATAAGTTAGACACCGAGTCGAGGAACGCTTGTAGGTGCTCGTTCGAGTAGGTCGACTCGTTCGTCACAACCCTATCGAAAAGCCAACCACCTAAGAACTCCTCGTTTTTTACGATTCTATTTTTTTGTTATAATATGCAAGTTTTTTTTCCGTTTTTAGGTAATAATTTTTATTTTTTTATCAAATTACGGATGTAGTAGGGTTCATAACAGGGAATTGGAACGGACTATCGATGGCGAGCGTAGACGAGACAGATCGAGCAATTTTGTCGGCATTAAGAGAAAACAGTAGACAGCCCTATGTTGACTTGGCTAAAGCCGTAGGCGTCTCTGAAAGAACCATTCGAACGCGGGTGCGAAGGCTCGAAGAAGAAGGTGTAATTCGAAGTTATACAATCCGCGAAAAAGGGATTGGTCTGACAGCGTTAGTTCGCATGAAGGTCGGTGCTGGAGTAGAGATTGGCTCACTCGCTGGAGAGTTCGCAAATTGGAAGGGTGTTGAATCCGTTTACGAAATCAGTGGAGAAGCTGATTTGGTCGCTGTTGTCCACGTTGATGATACATCTAGCCTACGTGAATTATTGGATCGGATGTGGTTGGCTGCACCGGCAGAAATTGCCAGCACGACCACCGAATTGGTCCTCGAGCAATACTGATTATTTCCTAAGGAGATATCGATAATATCGAAGTTCTCCTTTTGTGAAAGATTCGTAGACTGGTGTTCCTCGAACACCTGCAAATGTCTCAAAACTTCGTCGAATGATTCGGCCTGTACCTTTTTCGATCCGAGCCTGTTTATCATCGCTAATTTGATCGAGGGCTGCGATCACTTCTGCAGTTATATCGGCATCTTTCAAAATTTCAAAATCGGTTTCATCAAAGGTTTCTCGAATCGCCTTCATACGAGATTCATCTCTAAAATCAGTCCATGCAAAGTGGCCGCCTGGACGTAATACTCTGTACGCTTCTCGAATAAATGCGGGCATGTCGCTGTAACAATGGCTGGATTCAACATTGTATACAACATCGAAGGAATTGTCTTCAAAGGGCAATTTCATGGCGTTCCCTTCAATGAATTTCAGATTTTTTTGGCGACCATACATTCTCGAACAGAGTTTGACTGCTGCTGCAGAGTAATCCAACCCTGTGAGGGATTCAGGTGAATACGTTCGAGCGATCCAGTGAGCGCCGCCACCTCTTCCTGAACCGACTTCGAGAACCTCTTTTCCTTCCAATTCGAGATCGCGGATATTCATGTGATAGAGTTGGATGAAGAGGCGGTCAGGTTCGTCTTCCGGTGTTAGAGTGGGTTTGTCATCATCGATGAATCCATAATTCATGAATCCAAAATCTCCCCAAGCCTTGGCCTTGGCCAATCGCTGATACCACCAACGCCACATTCGGTCGCCTATTTTCCCTGGAAAAATCATCAACAGGGTTGCGAAAATTCGCGCAGGAATCCCCAAACGCAAGATTACACCTTCCACTTCACGGAACAGCCTATGCTGTCTGTGCGTGAGATGCTCGGCTCTTCATCGGCGAGCAAGGCGTCGATTGCGTCTGATAGTTCACTCGTTGTGGATAGGCTAGGATCCTTTGGGGAGTCGTCGAGACGGCCACGATAAGTGATGGTTCCATTGCCATCGAGAAGATAGAATTCGGGGGTCCTTTCGGCTCCCCAAGCTCTCGCTACTTCTTGGGTGGAATCATGCAGGTATGGGTATGACATGCTCTCTCCACGCTTCTGCATATGTGTCCAGTCGTCTGTCGGATAGTTGTCTGCATCATTGGAATTGATGCCGACAAAACCCATTCCTTCTTCTCGCGCGCGCGAGGCAATGGATTCGATTCGGGATTCATTGCCGATCACGTATGGGCAATGGTTGCAGGTGAACATGACAACACAGCCGATATCAGTGACAACATCAGAAAGGCTGCAACTTTCGGGACCATCGGAATTGGCGTTGGGCAAATCAAACGGTTGGCCGGGGTCTCCCGGTTCAAGTCCTCTCGACATGGAACTGTGTACGTCGTTCTCTGCTTGAAACTATGCTCGTGCTCACTTGATCAAATCAAAGCGTTCCGAATCCAAATTCAAAATCGGGAATGTCTTCATCCGGAACACCATCATCTTCGTCCGCTTGAGATGTCTCTTGGTTCTGATACTTCTCGTATTGTGCTTGAACTTCTTCCGGCTCGATGATTGTGGGTGAGCAATAGAACACGC
>CALCEF010000156.1 GCA_937901365.1 uncultured euryarchaeote
GCGTAACCTACGGAGGATTCCATTACATCACTCCCCCTGTTCTTCCTCATCGTCACCGGATGGGATGGGCATCGATTGGATATGGATTGGACGGCCCTGTTTTTGATACCGTTTCACAAGGGAGTCGAGCAGAGTGTTGTGAGATTCTTCAGAAATCCCTAACTTTCTTCGTTCGTCCCAAAGTAGGATTTGCTCGGTTCGACTCAATATGCCGTCATCTAGGTACACTTCAATGAGGCGTCTGTAAGTATCGCGGTCAGAAATTGCGTATACGATTTGGCTACTATCAATCGATTCTGCCCGGATCTGGATATTGTTGCCCAATGTTATTGCTTCATTGTGGGTAATCTCCCTACTGTCGTATTCGACCTGGACCTCATTGGCGATCGTTTGGAGTGTTTCGATGGATTTGGAACGATTGATTCGTCGTTGGAACCTTCGAGATTTTCTAGAAAGTCGCATACAATCCCCTACTCTATTTCGAATGTGCACACCAATCTTGGTGGCTCATCATTGGTGATTTCACCGCGATATTCCTTGGGCCCATTGCCATCATCGACCAGCACCCTGTAAGGGGTGAGGTCCTCCTCGGCGTGGTGTTCAAAGTGCTCGATTAGAACTTTGTATTCGCCTTTGGGGGCGCCTCCTGAAGGCCAGTAGATATTCTCAACGGGTTGCTCACTCGTGGGAGATTCGTTCATGTCGACGTCGAGTTGTCCACCACATGCGGAGAGTTTGTTGTCAAACGATATTCTCTCACCTGAGGGGCAAACGACGCTCAAATCCAAATCGTTGATGTTGTCCCAAATGAGGCTGATTTGAACTTGCCCGGATTGTGCACCCTCTCTGGCAAGTCGATCGTGGAAATCTGCGAAATCGGGGTTGGATACCTCTTCTCCAGTTTCGACGGTGGGGGTCGGTGATTCAGAATTCCGCTTTGGGTTTGTATCCCACTCGGCGCCAATCTCTGCGAGAAGGGCTTCGGAGGAGTCGAGGAGTTCCTGCGAGGTGGGCACTTCAGGTTCGTCGATTAGTTCAGCTTCGAGTTGTGATTCCCCCTCCTCAAACTCGGGCACTTCATCCGATGGTTGATCGGAGGGAGGAGCTACCTTGGGAGTTGAAAGGCGGGCCATGTCTTCCTCCAACGCAAACCGGTTGGGACGTGGTTCTGCAACTTCCACAGGGGTAGCCCGTACATTGCCAAGGCGGGTTGTGTGTGCTGGGTTCTCTAGAGCGGTTAGGATGCTGAATATTCCGTAACCGAACAGGGCGGCAAGAATTGCAAATAGCACATATGCTGCCCAAGGCATATCTCTAAGAGATATGCCTCAGTTTATGATTTATTGCTGAAGCGATTGCCTAGACGGATTCAATCTAGAACATGGACAGCAGCGGGAGTAATGGTGTACTCAACTCGATTTGCAGTAAAAATTCGCTCGATGAATCCCAAGGCTTGCATCCTGCCAAGAACACCGCTTCTCATGTGGGGAATCACCGATTCACTCCAGTTGGCTTTGGTGCCAGGACCGTACCTGCGATGGATTCGAGAAAGCAAGGTAGTCGGTGTGTTTGATCCAACGTGAATTCCATCGATGACATGTCGCATATAGGCCCATTCTTTGCCCATGTTGTTTCGAACTTGGGATACGATTAGCGCTCTCTCTGTAGGCGAGAGGGAAGGGCCACCTTCGAGAGAGTCGTCTATGATTGGGTTTGGTTCTCTGACAAAGCGTGCTCCGGATTCTGTGAATTGGACTCTGCCTGAGTCGTCTACTGAGATTAATCCGAAATCGTACAATGCACCAGAAGGATCGATTTCACCTGCCCTAGCTCGACGGATGATGTAGTGATTGAGGAATCGATTGGTAGCAGCACGATCAGCGTGTGGAAACGAGGAGTGGATGCGTGAGCCCCTTTCCCGGCCCTGGTGTTCATCATATTGTTTCA
>CALCEF010000157.1 GCA_937901365.1 uncultured euryarchaeote
GAACACGAAGCCGACTCTTGCCGGCTAGCCAGTGATGGGATTCAGCCAAACGGGGTAAGTCTGCAAGCTCATCGATAATCGTCAACAGAGATTGCCGGTCATACCGGTCACGAGGTAGACGGGGCACGGCCCATTCTTTTCGACTCCATCGCGCCCATCGCTCGCGGTCGAGATTGAATCTGGGGACATCTTTGTCCAAACCATTCTTCGAGCAGAGTTCGTTTGCTTCAGTAGGACCATGACAAATCAGTTCCTCGGTGACACCATCGACAGTGATTCCGAGAATGAGGACGCCCTGTGTAACTCCAGTAAACAATCGTGCAGACTCTGGGAATGTCCAGATTCCAGTCCATTCATGAGAATCGACCAACAAACGGCGCAACGGCGCGCTGCTTTGCTCACGAAGTAGACTATCCGGTACAATTAGTCGGACTCGGCCACCTGAACGAACGAGTTGCAAACTCCGCTCCAAGAACAATCGGTAAAGGTTGACATTTCCTCGTAGCGTACTGAATCGTAGCTCCCCATTTTCTTCGCGTAGACTTCGCAACTCTTCTCCAAGTTCTTTTCTTAGGTTGCTTCCATCGGGGTGTCCTCGGAACCGATCCTTGATTCGTAACCAAGGTGGGTTGCCCATGAGTAGCCGAGGTGATTCATCCCATGGCCAATCGTCTCTAAGTGCATCGCCAACTCTAACCACATCACTGAAAATTTTCTCCGCTTCACTGCGGGTAAGGTAACCCTCTACAGGTTCATCGTCCAGGCGCACCAAGTCGGCTCGAATGGCTGAAAGCAGCAAACGTCGCCTTGTCATTTCTGCTGCAACTTCACAAACATCGAGTAGTTGCATAGAGCTCAACAATGTGCGAGTATCTTGTGCTCGCTCTTCCAATGGCACATCTGAAATCTTCTCACCATGCCACTTGAGTATCCGGGAAGGGAACAACCCTCCACCTACGGCTGGGTCTGCAAAAGGAAGTGGAACACCCGTGCGCGTACGCGCACCCGCGGCAATCTCTTGCTCGGTTTCTTCATCGACCTCTGCTTCTCTAGCGGCTTCTTTCTCATCGTTGATGGCTTCAGCCTGTGCCCTGAAAGCAGGTGGCAATGCTGCGAGGTTGACGTTGGATAACTCAGGTGCTGCGCCACCCATGACCGTGTCAGATTTCAACTCATCAGCGATGATTGCATCCGCGAGTCGTGTAGGGGTGGGGTGTGCTCCACGGGGACTTCTCCCATCGGATTCAGCATCGTGTCGGCATAGGAGGTGATCCAATACATGTCCAGGATCTGTGAGCAGGCTTGCAGGTAGAGTTGGCCAATCACTTGGCAATTGACTCGCTTGAGGCAGATGTGTTCTGAGAGCTTCTTCCCAAGCATTCAACCAGATATTCATTTGTTCGATTCTGTCTTCACATTCTCGATCTAATCTTGCATACCAGCCGCTCACGTTCCCACGCATTCTCGCCCCACCCAACCTACCGCGAGAACCTTCCAAATATCAATCCGTCGCCCGCGCGCAGGCACGTATACGCGCGCTCGCGCGCGAGAACGGGCTCGCAGCACATCGTTTTTTGAAATCAGTCGAGCAAACCCTCGTCTCCGGCGAGGTTCACGCCGAGAATGCCCCGGCCACGCGCCATCCATCGCCATCCATCCTCAACCCAATTGAATAGAGAATCGAGTTCTTTCTTGCTGACACCACTGACCTTGGCAATCTCTTTGATGACTTCAAGTTCAGATTCGTGATAGTCTCCATCGACCGCTGCGATAATCATTGAATCTCTTAGCACCACTCTGCATGCATCTTCTGACAATTGTCCGAGAAGTTTTGGTAACTCGTTCTGTTTCGCCAATTGCGGTCGTAATTTCTCACGCTGTTTAGGACGAATCATCGCTCGCCCCATCGCCGCTTCAATCGCAGCACTCTCTTCACGCACGAGATCCCCATCTGCAGCAGCGACATGAATCAGTACACCGACATAGGCTTCGCGTGACCGCTCATCCAAGAGATCAACGGCATCGGGTAGCACAAGGCCACCTCCTCAACCATTGAGGAGATCCAGGCCTTCTTGCATCCAATCATAGCCCTTGAGAACCCACTCGAGGAGATTGTCGACAACTTCGGATGCAAGTCCGACGTGCATGGCGATGGAATCGAGAACCAATCGCTCCTCAGGGTCGACGTGACCATCGGCTGCGGTCATGAGTGTTGCATCGCGCAGAGCGAGACGTCCAGAGACGGGTCCAAGACCCTCTAAGCACTCGCTTAGAGTAGGTGGATCCTTGAGGTAATTGCGGATTTCTTTTCGCTGACTGGGCGAGAGAAGTGCAGTACCGAGTCGCTGTTCAAAGACGGCCATTTCATCGATTGACAACTCGTCATCGATGCGTGTTACGTGCGCGAGAAGTTTGGCATATGCGAAGCGCTCGGGCTGGGGCAACTGGTGTAGGGTGTCCGGGAGCATGACCCT
>CALCEF010000158.1 GCA_937901365.1 uncultured euryarchaeote
ATTCAAGCGTCAGGCCGATGCGAAACAACATGGGCGGAGGTTATTCGGGCGCTGGGGATGGTTCCAATCGAACATATGGTGGCTACCTCGGCCTGCATGAATTACTGTCATTACAGCGGGAAGATGAGGGAATTAGCAATGATGAAATGCACTTCATCGTAACCCATCAGACCTTCGAACTATGGTTCAAACAGGTCATCCGTGAATTGCGGGAAATACGTGACATTCTCGCCACTGAGCACGTTCCAGAGGCACAGGTTCCGAAGGCGGTAGAACATCTCGGGCGAGTGACCGAGATCTTCCGCCTACTGGCCAACCAATGGAAGGTGATGGAAACACTCACACCACAAGGATTCCTTGCATTCCGAGATGGTCTGGGTACCGCGAGCGGATTTGAATCATATCAAATGCGGGAAATGGAAATTATTCTCGGGTTGGAACATGTTGGCCGAGTCTCCGACATGGACCCGCTCGGTCACTTCCGCAAACTCGCAACTCGCAGTGAGGCCGATGCTGCAGCACTGGCTCGATTGGAAAGCGCTTTGGAAGAAACCACTCTGGCATCTGCACTGACAACTTGGTTGTCACGGACACCCATCATGGGATCTTTCTATGGTTCTGATGGGGATGATGAGGCTGTTGAAGCCTATGTTGATACCCACCTTGCCGCATACACGAGCATTGGTGACCAAGCAAGTGCAAGGATGGAAGCGCAAGGGGTCGCCAATATTGATGCGGTCAAGGCTAGATTTGCAGCCGCGAGTCAAGGTGCTAGAGATTTCCTCAAACCCGATGGTGAAATCAATCGCGCGCGAGCTGGATTGCTATTCATCGAATCCTATCGCGAACTTCCATTGCTCGCTTGGCCGCGGGTTCTCGTCGATGCTGTGGTTGAACTGGAAGAAAGCATGGTTCTCTTCCGAACCCATCATGCACGCATGGTTGAGAGAATCATTGGCCGTCGCGTAGGCACAGGTGGTTCATCGGGTGTTGATTATCTCGATGCTACCACAAAATATCGAATCTTTGGCGACCTATGGGGTGTGCGAACAATCCTCTTGAAAGCCGAAAATAGACCTGCATTGAAAAATGGAGAAATCTATGGATTTGCGGGGGAAACTACAGATTAAACAATCGTGGAAGTGATGAATTATGGTTGAAGTTGTCATCTGCGCAGTGGCACGCACTCCCGTTGGCCGTTATCGCGGTGCGTTAGCCAATCAATCAGCGGTTGAGCTCGGTATTCATGCAGTCAAGGGATTGCTGGAGCGCGTTGGAATTGATCCTACGAGTGGAGTCATTGACGATGTTCTGTTCGGACAAGTTTTGCAAGCGGGTGCAGGGCAAGCACCTGCTCGGCAGGTTGCACTCGGGGCTGGCATGCCGTTCAGTACACCAGCTACAACCATCAACAAAGTCTGCGGTTCCTCTCTGAAAGCGGTCATGATGGCTGCGAATAGCATTCGATCCGGTGAATACAACGTAATCGTAGCTGGCGGGATGGAATCGATGACAAACGCTCCATATTTCGGGCAAAAGATTTCAAGAAACG
>CALCEF010000159.1 GCA_937901365.1 uncultured euryarchaeote
CCACCACTATCACCACTAAGTCGATTTTTCACTTCTTCAGGGTCCATTCCTGCATTGAGTGTCGCCTCAATACGCTGTTCACTGGCTTGTCGGAAAGTTCCGGAAAGGTGGTCGACCTCGTCTAACAAAATCAGTGTTCTACGGCTCGTGTCTGAACTGAAAGAACCATCCATATTGAAAGTAAAATGGTTCGCACTACCAGTTGCTGCTTTACGAATTGCAGCCGCATTCCGTTGATCACTTGCATTGAGTTCGACCACATCCCAACCCATGTCGTTGGCTATTGCTGTAGCCAGTGTCGTTTTCCCAACACCTGGTGGTCCGGAGAGTAACATTCCTCGCTTGTCGGGTACACCTCGCTCCCAAGTAGTGAGCCAATTGCGTATTCGTTTTCTCTGAGTGTCATTGCCTTCCAAATCCCTGGTGGCCCTAGGTCGATAGCGTTCTGTCCAGTCGTCAGGGTTACTGGATTCAGCCATCGGCAGTCGACGAGCATCGGCGACTTTTGAACATTGACAATCAGAATAGGTTGGTGACCGAATCCGAAGTTAGAGCTGCCAGAAGGTCATCGGGTTGAATTCGCCTTTGCCCCCCATCATCTCTTCGGCGTATGGTGACAGAACCATTCTGGAGTGATTCGTGATCAACGGTTATTGCCCAAGGAACACCGACTTCATCTGCTCTTGCATAACGTCGCCCGATTGAACCCGAACCATCATAGTAAGATGCTAGGTTTTTGGTTGAACAAATCATTCGGTGGATATCCTCTGCCATATCTTCCAAACCATCCTTTTCCATTAATGGAAGGACTGCAACATCAATCGGTGCAATGGAGGGTTTCAATCTCAGCACCGTATATGGTTCTCCTGCCTTCTCCGATTCATCAAATGCATGGTCCAAAACATGCCACAAGATTCGGTCGATTCCAAATGCTGGCTCTACGACATGTGGCAGGAACCATTCCCCATGTTCGGTAGATTGGATGCGCTTCGATTCAACCATACCTTCCTCGATGGTAACCTTGGATCCATCTGTCAAAGCAAGCTCAAAGGGAAAATCAGGTGCTTCTCCATCAAGATTTTCCAACGCTGAATTGACAAGTCCTGCCTTGTCCCTAAATGTAGGTCCAATCACGGAACCTTTGCCAGAGATGATTGATTTATCCACAATTTTCGGCTCATCGTATGGCCTCCAAGCGCGTAGGTTTTTGTCACCTGTAGCGGTTTCATGTGCCCCAAGGTCATAGCAACCTCGGTGTGCGAT
>CALCEF010000160.1 GCA_937901365.1 uncultured euryarchaeote
TCGGTGGACCCCATAGGGGTCCCAGAAGCGGCTTTTGGCCCCCTGTCCAATGTGAAGGTTCAAGAATGGAACAGTGGCGATAGGGTCTGATTGACCATGTCAGCCTCTTCTATGGATGGGACGGAGAGTGTGGACCGCGCAGCGTTAGCAGGGATGCTCAAAGGCTACAATGCGGACCAATTGGTGGAGGAAGTTCTCTCTGCCTGGGATGAACTCTCCACGAAGAACGGCGAAATCGCCTCAGTAAAACAACGAAATCGAGTCTTGGAGCTTGATTTAGCCGAACGTGAAGACGTTGGGGCGCCAGAAAAAGCCCGTATGGCTCGCCTAGAAGAGGATAATCGCGACAAAGAAGCGAAGATCATTCACCTCGAAAGAATGCTTGAGGATTCCCGTGGGGAAAACGAAGCGCTCTCAACCTCTGTTGACAAAACTCGAATGGAAGGGATGGAAAGTGAGAATGCTCGACTTTCTGCACTTTGCGAAGAACAGGGTAGCGTCATTTCCGAAATGGAAGGGAAGGTCGACCAACTTGTCGATGCTCTAGAGAAGGCTGCGGAAGCGGGTCTCACCAGTATCACAGCTGATGAAGTTCGGATGCTCAACAAAGAATTGGAGGACACCCACCGACGGATCGAAAGCGGAGATGCGGAACGTGAAGCGATGGAAAGTGAACGTGAGCGGCTTCGAGAAATGGTTGAGCAAGTTCGTGGACTACTCGAACAGCGCGATCTTCGAATCAAGGAAATGGAGAGTCAGATGCAGCGAGTGATGGAAGGTCCCCGCTCAATCAGTGCTGAACACGATTACCTGGTCGAGCAGATTGAGGAATTGAAGCGACGTCTGTTGGATCGCAACCGCGAATATGAGGCGTTGCGACGACGTG
The DNA here is from genome assembly GCA_937901365.1 of uncultured euryarchaeote. Lineage (GTDB taxonomy): Archaea > Thermoplasmatota > Poseidoniia > Poseidoniales > Thalassarchaeaceae > MGIIb-P. Next base: position 887 of record CALCEF010000160.1, read on the forward strand.
AACGCCGACTGCACCGTGATGTGTTTGAGCGCGATGAGCGAATTTCACAGATGCAACTCACCATGCAGGATATCGAGGGTGGTCTTTCAGACCGCTCTGCAGAACTCAAGGCGCTTGAGGAACTCCATGAGAGAACTCTGGCTGAAGTTGACACACTCAAGAAGAGTGAGCGGACTCGTGAAGTGGTCGGTGCTGCATTCCAAGATTCGTTGGGTGTGCTAAGAGCGCATGAACAAGTTCAAGCTCGCAAGGAAGCATTGGGGATTGAGGACGATATGTCGATTCCTGAGCCGGCGCCCGTCCAAGAGCCTGGTGGTACCGCGCCTGCAACCATGGTCGACATCGATGATGATCCTGAGTGATGTCACTCGTAGATGATTTCAACGATGTGTTGCACATTGATGCGGTCTTGACCGTCCTCGATTGTGAGTCTGATTTCATGGTTGCCTTCGGGTGCGAAGTGGATGGTTCTCCACTCCAACGATTCTCCGTTCTCGATCTCTCCATTGTTTGCCTGGCAAATTCCTTCATGGTTTTCGATATGCCATGAAACTGTGACCTCTCTACCATCTGGATCGATGATGCTTGGATTCTCAATGGTAGAATTCAGGAAGAAATGGGACGGTGGTGGCCATAAGTTGCCGGGTGTTGTGTCGAAAGTCAATGCTTGGGGGTTCCCTGTATTGTTCTCATACCACTCGATTCTCTGATCGATTTGAATTTGGAAGGTTTGGTTTTCTTGTGTTCCATCTTCATTGACGATGGATGCTGTTGCGTTGTATAGTCCATGATTTTGGTATTCTATTTCGATTACATTCCCTGTTGTAGATTCGTGGATGGTGGGGGTTCTACCATCACCTGGCCACACCCAAAAGAAATTCGCGCTGCTTGAGGAATTTGAAAAATCGAAAGTAATTGCTGGATAGGATGCAGAGGTGATTTCTCCATCTTCGTATGAGGTTTCGATGAGTCCGTAATTTGAGTCTAAATTGACGTTGAGGTTTGATTCTGGTTGATCTTGGATGTTTCCAACGCATCCTGAAAGGAAGAGGATGGGTACGATGAGTGTGAGTTTCCAATTGACCATTGTCATTCCTCTTCCTGTGAGTTGTCAAAAC
>CALCEF010000161.1 GCA_937901365.1 uncultured euryarchaeote
CTTTCCCCAACAACCACTCGTGCAGCATCTGTTGTCATCATATGATTTATGTTGCCTTGAGAATCTCGATATTGCACCAAAATCGTTCTCATTCTCCTCCTAAATTGCTGTAAGGCTTCTGTTAATGCCCAATCTGCCGTGTAGTACATTTTGCTGGTAATTTCTTGTCTTGCTTGTTCACTCATGATTGATCCTCCTCTCCGTATAACTCCGATAGTGCAATGTTTCGTGCTTCATAAAACTCTTCTTCGCTGTTCGCATTTTCCATCTTTCGCAAGTGCTTCAGATGGTTTGACATCTGTCCCCATGTAACGTCCGGATGTGTGTTTCCAGAACACCATGCAATCATGTAGGATTTACCCAAAGTAGACCGTAGAGTGTTCATCGGCTTCTCCAGAGACTGTCGAAGGTCGTCGGACAAAGTCAGCAAGGTTGTCACCAATTCGTCACCTGGCCAACATGTAGCGGGAAGATCTCGGCGTCCGTGAATGCAAATGTGTACCCAATCTCCATCACGGTCATCAAGCCAATGAATCTCGTAATCCAGCATGTACTTCAAAGGGCGCATCAGCAATCCAATTGAGTCCTCATCGCTGAAATCAATTTCTTCAAATCGCTGAGCAGCAACTTGAGCAAATCGGGGACGGTAGTGCACCGAAATACGGTAAAGCACTCCAGATGTACCGCGCACACGTATGGCAAAAGAGTTTCCAGAGTAATGACGGCGACTCTCTCCGCCAATGTCAAGCGTGGCGCCCAATTCTTCTGCGGTCTCACAAATCCACTCAATGGATTTGTTGTGGGGATCAAGCCCTTCACAGCGAAAGTGCTTCAGAACCCAATCGGTTTTCTGTTTGTTCATTTTTTCTTCTAATTCTGTTTTCATAATATCAGTCCTTTGTTTGCTCACCGAATTCAGGTGAGATGAGCGTCACCTAAGGGGGGCGGCACCCCCCCGCCCAGCGGGCAGGGGGGTTGCCTGTGTTCGTCTCAGCCATTTCTGGCTGGTGTGGCCCGCGTACGCGGGATGCTTATTTTTGGTTCAACAACCGCCTACAAGACCGGGCAAAATGCGAACTTGAGATACCGTTGAAAGGTTCTCTTCGTTCACTCGGTCCGCCTGAATAAGCTGATTGTCAGCGTATACCCAAGCGCCCGAATTCTGCTGAATTGTCTCAACTGTTTCAGCTGGACTCATCTGCAGTTCGGAATGCCCGTTCTTGTCAGCAAGTTGTACCGTAATTACATGGTTCATTCTATCACCTACAAGTTTTCGTGTTTCTAGCCCGGGTACTTTCAATCCCCCGTCGGATCTTGGTGAATGTGATGTGGAAATTTTCTCGCCTCCATATGCATTAAATTCGTCAAAGACGGTTCAATCGTCGTCTTCGTCGCCCTCCTCATTTGTCCAATCTGCAAGATTGGTTTGGAAGCGATCGAGCAGGCGTTGCCATGCCACGGGTAATGCCTGGTCATTCTCATCGTCCTCTTGGTCAAGGTGTTGGAAACGGAGTGGTGTATTTCCAAGAGCACGTTGCCACAAATGGTCGATGTTTGCGTTACGACGTCGGCGGGAATTTGGTGGGTGGCCGAACACATGAGGGCTGAGTGTGTTGATTCTGCGTGCTGAAACTTGGTCATCATAGAGAGAGAGAACCAGAGTCACCAACACGTCGCCATAAACAACCCTACTGGCTCCAATCGGGTCGATGCAGATGGCTGTTCGTGAGTCGTCGACGATGCGAGAAACTTGGTAGTATGGAACGGGTCTTTTGGGAGCGATGGAATACGTGTTTCCGGAACTGCCAGTCACTCTGATGGTTCCATCAACAAAACTTGCTCGGTCACCCAATTCATTGACAACATCGCGAAGGAAGTTGAATGATACGGCCCAGGGTTCAGGGTCTCTGGCAATGAATTCATCATCAGATACCAACCATAGAAACACCATCGTGATGAAACGACGTTGATTCTCCAGCCCGAAATCACCGCGTAACAAATGTGCAACGTGTTTTCGCACCAGTGGTTGTCTAGGCAAGCGAATGACACCGGCTTCTTCCAACCGTGTAAGTTCACGATCAACTTCTGAATCAGGGATGTTCGGAACAGAATATTCTGAGGGGTCGGTTGATGCAGAAGCTGATAGGATCGAAAGAACAACGCCCCAACCTCTCTCACTCAGCGGACCAGAATATGCAAAACCCATGCCGATCGCATGGGCGTGGGCTTGTAGGAACACTCGGGCATGGCGCTGATCGGTTTGGAGAGATTCTCT
>CALCEF010000162.1 GCA_937901365.1 uncultured euryarchaeote
ACAGATATCGTCAGGAGTTGAATCATTCAGCGTTCTCGATTCTCTCTCGGCAATCAGGACACCGGTTGGCAAGGTCTCGAAGATTTTCTTCTCGATCGACAACTCCACCACTGACTTCTGGATAATCGGGAAGAGGTGATTTGTGATTGTACCCTCTTTTGATCATCTCCTCGACCAATTCATCATGCCGCGCCCGAATGTGCTCAAGCTCAACCAATTGATTGTCGATATATCCCTGTACAGAGATTCCTTTCTGAAGTGTACCAACAAGCATGTGCATTTCCACATGCTCTCCTAACAGGTGCTTCCTACACATGATGCTTGGAGGTAACATCCACATCCTCATTTTTCATTCACCAGGTTCAACAAAATCGGAAGCGCCACTTTGTGTGGCAAAAGCCCTCATCGCCTCAACGTAAACATCAGAGGAACCCCCCTCTGCTAAAATCTCACTCGCATCGTATAGCGCCTTGAGTACAGGCACCCAATCTCCACCTTTGTCACGGGCATCTGAACTGTAGTGCCACCCTTCCGATTCAGCACGTTCATGAACATTGATCCAGGCCCAACCAATCGCCTCATCGGCGGGCGCTTTCCCTTTCTTAGCCATTGTAATTGTACTACCCACACCATCGATTCGCGCTTTGCGAATCAAAGCATCTGCGCGCCCACACAATCCATCCATGTCCCCATCATTCCAGGGGAAACGTGACTGCATTAGGTGTTCAGTGCGCTCGGATTCCATCTTCTTGAAGAAGGCCCCGAATCCCTGTTTTCGTTTTGTTTGCTTGTCCACAATTTTCTCCGCCTCCTCTCCGACAATCCCATAGATTTCCTCAAGGATGAATTCGCCCCATTCTGGCCAAAGAGCAACGAGATTGGCGTGACATGAAGCCTCCTCAAGACGCAACACATTTTCTTCTAACTCTTCGAATGAGCCATTACTGCGAATGTGCAAACCACCATCCTCTAGCACTTCTGAAAAGATGAGTTCCAGCGCGGCTTTTTCGGGCGGAGAGCCACTGATTCCATCAAACATAGATTCTCGATCATCCATAGCCCACCATTTCTCACCGATGACGCAACCTTCGTCGATATTGAGACACAACGCCATGCGTAGTGTACGAATCAATCGGGAGTCGGTTAGAGTCAAGTTCAGCCAACCAGCGATGACCTCGTCGACCTTTTCTTGCGACACTTTTGGCAACTCTTTCCCTTCAGGCCAACCTTCAGGACGCCAATTCCAATCGACCTTTGCAAAGTCGACCAATCGAGGGGGCATCATTCGGAGAGCGACCGACCGTGCAAACGATTCTTCTTCAGCGACCCCTGCCAAATCCTCTTCATCGATGATTATGTGAGTGTCTCCCACCGAGAAATGGATTCCTTCCTCTTGGTCCGGAAGGGCTGCGGGTGAACAGTGAACGCCACCCTCTTCATTGAATTTCATTGGCGTGTCCGATAGTCCACCTTCAAGCCAACCGGCTGGAGGAACCGGCTTGTCACCAGTGCAGATGATTCCACCTTCTTCCATTGAGAAGAACCACCACCCCTTCCTCGCATGCTCATCCCAAGCAAGCAATCGCTGGCGAGGATGTCCATGATTTTGGAACGAGACGAGTTGTGTAGGTTTGGAGACTCCACGACGAACAAACGAGGAACTACCGAAGAGTGGATGGTCAAAGACTGCAACCATACTTCTCTCATCGTCATGTGCCGCATGTAGTGAACCAGCGAGCCCTCTAGCGACCGCATCTCCTCCACGCCTCACCATGCGCTTGCCCAACCATCTGCGATCGTTCTTTTTGGCAATGACACTGGCGCAAGCCTTCAGAGATTTCTTCACCGGGTCTTTACTGAACCATCCTTTCACAGAATAAGCAACGGTAGGCATCATTGCGTGGGGGTCCTCTAACAGTTCTGCCAAATTTTCATCGAGCCTCTTCAGGACAGTTGCTGAGGCCCGCTTTGTCCCTCTGGCACGCATGCGTTGTTTCTTTTGTCCAGGGAATTGCACCTTACTGGGGCCAGCCATACGTCAATCCCACCTTTGCAGCGCAGCCGCCTCGACATCGTGAAGTTTTGCAGGCACGATTAGACAATGAATGCGACCACTCTTAACATCTGAGATTTCGGCAGGAGAGCCCACTGAAATACGCGCATTCTCAGTACCCATGTCAGAACAGAGAACAATAGTCCAATCCTCAACATCAATTTCCAGAACAGAGGCCATTTTGCGGAGAACATCGATAGCGACTTTAGGCGACATAGGGGTTTGTTCAGCCTCACCCATTCCTGTAGGGTCCAAATCAAGAAGAGCCAGTGTGTGCAAATCACGTTCACGATTCGCAAGAATAATTTCGAGAGGAGATGTGGGTAGATATTCGCCGTATGGGTAAGCAAATGTGCATTGTCTGCCAAAACGATACGATTGCAAACCCACCGCACCGGTGACAATGGTTGTAATCGATATACCATGCAGAACATGACAGGGGATACCCAAATCCGAACATCGCAATTCTAGGTCCACATGCGTCGTCGCTTGTAGAGGATCCCCGACAACGAGAAGCGCCACTTTCGATGTTTGTGCCAATGACAGCAAATCATCGGGGACTTCGACAGCCGACCTCATTCTCAATTCCCAAGGCCCGATTACCGCTTCCAATTCTAGCAACTCCTCTGGTGGTAAAAGAGCGGTATATCCTTCGAGAAAACGATGGTCTGCATCGCGAGCCGCCTCCAACGCAGCAACAGTCATTTGTTGCAGGTCACCGGGCCCCAATCCAATCAACCAGAGACCATTTTCAACCATCGTCTCCCTCCGTCATCGTCAAGCGGGGCAGGCCCGTCGACCCTATCGAGCGACATGCGTCATTTGAGCGTGCCGAGCCATGATACGCAACGTATCTTGCATCAACTCAAGGCTGAATCCGCATTGCCAGAGGGGGCCCGCGTCCGTGTAGACCCCTCCAATTCAGAGCACCGCCTCATCCCGTTCACCGCCCTCGCGTCTCCGGAAACAATTGATTCATTCACCATCGTCGAGGTAGAGGTTGAACCACCAACTGCCAGAAGCTACCGGGACCATTTGACCAACTTCCTCCCATCCGAGATAGTCGAGTCCACAGAATGGCCTACTCGACACGAATTCGTCGGTGATTTGATTCTCTTGAAACTCAATGATCGTCAGAGAGAATTTGGAAACTCGATTGGAGAGGCGTTGTTGTGCCAACACGCCCGCACTCGAGCGGTTTTCGAGGATCGAGGTGTGACAGGCACCTTCCGTGTCCGTGACCTCAAATTACTCGCTGTGAGGGAGGGTAAAAGCGGAATTACCCGAACGAGAATCGTCGAAGCCGGCCATCAATTGTGGACCGACCCTACAACGGTGTACTATTCATCGCGCCTTTCCCATGAGCGGGAGGGCACACTTGAGTGCGCACTCAAACTTCAACGAGAGCTGGGAAGGCCCCTAGCCATCTGTGATCCATATGCGGGCGTGGGGCCGTCACTGAAACCACTGGTATCAGAATCAGGTTTGGTGGGTGAGTTATTTGCAGGCGATTTGAACCCTGCAGCGGTAGAGTTCCTCAAAGAGAATATCACTCACCCCGGGGCAACCATCGAATGCGTCGATGCTCGTGAGTTGAAAGAGCGCGCTGAAATGTGTAATCACTATGATTTACTGTTGGTCAACATTCCTCACG
>CALCEF010000163.1 GCA_937901365.1 uncultured euryarchaeote
CAACCTTTCTTTTGAGTAATCTACCGTTTATGATTTAGGCAAGAACCTGTTGGGCTATGACATGTTTAATCCCATTGAATGTTTAGGTCAAGATTTGTTTGATTACTTGACGGACCTCGGTTTTGAGGCTGAGATATGCGAGGTGGACGATGGTAAGGCGTTGGAGTTTTCTGATTATCGAATCCTAAACGACGAAAGCCATCCAGACTATGATGATATGTTTGAGAAATGGTTTGACAATCTATTCACTTGTGTTCATATGAGTAATGAAGAAGGATTCCAAGAAATATTCTTTATTTGGAGTACAGGAGAAATCCACAAACATTCTAATATACCCGATAAAGTGTTGACAGATGTACAGGATTTCATGGAAAATTACGGCGAAATACGGTTCATCCCTATCCCTGATAATTCCGATTATGAGGTCTCGGATTCAGAAAATGAAAAAGAGATCCCCCCTCTTGAAACGGTTAGTTTGAATAAAGAAGAAATCAGAAAAAACATCCGGAAATATTTTTCAGAAAATTTGGTGACAATAGATGACCTGCTTAAAAAAATCAATGATTCCCTGAAGGAATCTGGTGAAGAAGAATAGGTGTCCACACGATTAGGCCTTTGTCCAGATTGAATAGGTCGTTGCATGCGCATTGTCAGCATCGGCATCCAATTTCTCAACAACTGTTTCCATCCACTCGCTGCGGTTCCATTCTGGGAACTCCACATCTCCCGAACCAGATGTGTGCACAGTTGTCACATGGATTTCTTCTACACGATCGATGAACATCTCATAGATTTGCGCGCCACCAATCACCCAGCACTCATCACATCCTTCTGCATATGCAATTTCGATTGCCCTACCATGATACAAAGCCACTTCTGCCTCATCATGAGTCCAGTTAATGTCCCGAGACATGACGATGTTGATTCGCTCGGGCAAGGGTCTGAAAGAATCCGGCAAAGAATCCCATGTCTTACGCCCCATGATGACCGCATTGAATCCATCAGCTTCGGTCAGAGATTTGAATCGCTGCATATCTGATTTCAATCTCCAGGGCAGGTCACCCTGATGGCCGATACAACCATCTTCATCCATGGCGACAATCATGGCCATCTTCATTCAAACACCTCAAACACTGATTGGAGCAGCGATGTGTGGGTGGTGCTCATACCCTTCAATTTCAATATGTTCACCGGCAAATGCGTCGATATCCATAATGGTTGGATCTAACTTTAATGTCGGCAAACCCAATGGTTCACGCGTGATTTGTTCTCTCGCCTGATCTAGATGGTTGAGGTATAGGTGAGCGTCTCCAATCGTGTGGATGAAGTCCCCAACACCCAATCCACATACCTGTGCCATCATGTGAGTCAGCAAAGCATACGATGCAATATTGAAAGGCACGCCAAGGAATACATCCGCACTTCTCTGATAGAGTTGACAGGATAGTTTCCCGTCTGCAACGTAGAATTGGAAGAAGGCGTGGCAAGGCATGAGTGCCATATCATCAAGCTCCCCAACATTCCAAGCACTAACGAGAATTCTGCGGCTGGACGGATTGGTTTTGATCAGTTCAATCGCCTGTGTAATTTGGTCGATGATTTGCCCATCCTTCGCTTCCCATTTGCGCCACTGTTTGCCATAAACGGGGCCGAGGTCACCGTTTTCATCAGCCCATTCATTCCAAATCCTGACCTTGTTCTCCTGCAAATATCGAACGTTGGTGTCGCCAGAAAGGAACCAGAGTAATTCGTGAATGATGCTTGGCCAATGCAATCTCTTGGTCGTCACCGCAGGAAACCCCTCAGAGAGATCAAAGCGCATTTGATGTCCGAACACCGACAGCGTACCAGTCCCAGTCCTGTCACCGCGTTCAACACCCTCGTCAAGGATGCGGCGTAGTAGGTCGAGGTAGGTCTGCATGGAACGAACGCTCCTGTTCGCGACAGTTCTTGAAGAATACCCGCACCCTTTCAGGGTGCGCCCAAGGCAGCCATCGTCCCAATGACTTGCTCTGTAAATTGCCTATAGAGCACCCCCATCAACTCACGCCGCTCATCTTCATTCGAATCGATGATGGTGCGCATGCTCTCCTCATCCTGTGCCCCTCCTTCAGGGTGCACAACCCATTGATTCCAGGTGATGCTCCTGCCAAATGTCACATCGACAGGTTTCCAGAAACGGATGATTTTGTCACCAGGGGCCATAACATCACGAGCTCCCATAATGGCGATTGGGATTACAGGGACATCTGGGTGACTGGCTGCCAGGCGCGCGATGCCTGTTTTTCCCTTGAAATCCAAGAATGGCGCCTCTTTACGGCGAGACCGAGTCCCCTCGGGAAAGATGCCCATTGCCAATCCTGCATCCAGAACATCTGATGCACTACTCAGTGCATCGGCTGCACCAGATTCTCTATGCGTACGGATTTGCCCTGTTGTTTTCATGACGATCGACGTGATGAATTTGTCAAAGTGACCATCCTTGGCAAGGTAATGTGTGCGCCTTCTGGCTCCACAAATCACAGCAAACGGGTCAATATGTGATGTGTGGTTTGCAGCCAAGATGACTGCACCCTTCCGCGGAATTCGATCGATTCCTCTGTAGCGGATTCTGAATAGGGTGCGCGTAAGATTCGGCAACACTGACAAGAAAAATGAGAAGAGTGGTGATTTTGGTAATGGTACGCCTGCTCCGGAAATTCGGCAAACCTCTCGTAATTCAGCGAGTGTTGCCTCCTCAACTTCGGCCATGATATTGACCCCTAATTCCACAGCGATTTTCTCGACAAATCTAGCCCATGGCCGAGTATAGACAAACCACCATTAGCACTGGGAAAATGACCAGCGGCGGGACTGGAATGTTTTCCAAAAAGCCTCTCAATTTTGCCCCAATCAAGGTTGCATAAATCACGGCCAAACCAATCACGTTACCCATGAGGATCGCTTCACCAGCTGCCGCATCTTCCACATTGAAACTGCAATAGAGATTCATCGACCCAATCGCTGCGAAGGCACCACCAATGAGCATCCGCATTGATGCAGCAGGCCCTCCATCTACGCCTTCGGCATCTCCGAAGATACCCCTGTTAAATTCAACGGGGTCCTTGTTTTTCATTATCCCAATGAGGATCATTATGACCCCAACGATTTGCATTGCTAGCGTATACTCCATATCCCAAGTTGGGGCTGTTTGGTTCTTCATGATTGCCTATTCAATCGTGGTTAATGTCAAGATATAGTGCCACACGGATGGTTACCGTGAGAGTCGCTATTTTTCTCATCGGTGTGCTACTGTTGCCGCTTGCAATGCCCGGGGCAGTCGCATGGAGAGCCGACGGTTGGTTGACCCAAGATGTCGTTGGCGGAGAACGTTTGGCACTCGGTGACGAATTTGGCTGCCATGGAATGCCTGGCAAGGATGTGACAGAAGATCTCAGTGTTATCCGAGATTGTAAGGATTACCTTACATCTCAAATTGATGCATCTAAATGGGGTCCTGAGCCACTTTCCTTTGGCATTCCATCTTCTGTATCCGACCCCAATATCATTGAGGCTTTGAGATTGGAAGGTTTCCGTGTGGTTGGTGACGAACTACCATCTGACGTTGACGATCACACATTCTGGGCGATTGAAAGAAGTGGGGGTAGCCTTGAGAAAAATATTGCATCAACCGATACGATTGAGCAAGACATCGAATCAAATGGATACGCGAATTTGTACTGGGAGGCTCAAGTGTTCGATACCAACGTGCGCAGAGACAAGGACGTTCTTTCTTGGATCGAAGCTCAGGATTATTGGTTCACCACATGGGGCGAGTGGTTTTCATCCACACATGCAGCGATTGAATCTGATCGAACTGACCAATCGATTATCCTGAAGGGTACCGCTACAAGCAATGGAGGTTGGGATGTCCCTGGAAATACTCATCTCTCTATTTTGGGTGGAAATATCACCGCAGTATCGCGAATCGATGGTGGCTCAATCGATCAATTAACCATCGATGATAACCATTTGAAAACCGGCTATCGAATCCTGAATGAATCGAGTGTCACACTGACAATCCCCGAAGGAGCTGTGGTCGAAATCACGTGGGAAGGGGAAGAATCTGACATTCAAATTGTGGAAGGTACATTCAACAATTTCACCCCATTCATGGCGGTTGGACACCATACCTATGATTTGTTTGAATGGAGTTCACCATTCCAAGAATCTCCACTTCGCTTCACGTGGCTGATTGAGCCACAACCCGATATTGAACCATCGTGGATTCTACCTATGCTAGCCGTTCTCATCATTTTGGCTGCGCCGGTCGCCATTCGCTATACGCTCAAGCACGACCAAGAGATGCACCCTCATTCCGAGGAAGAGTGAATTTCTACTCATTCTCATCCATATCAAAATCGGGGTCGTAAATCATCTTCTCGATGTTTCTGGCCGTAGGTCCCCGATTTCTCCAGATGAATGCAGACATCTTGGCCAACAAATGTGGAGCCATAAAGCACAACAAAAACGCCACAATTTGGAGGAAACCACCGACCCAAATCAATTCGGATTTGGGAATATTTGACCACCAAAAATCTACGAACAGCACAGTACCCCAGATGCCCCCTGTCAAGGCAAAAAAGGCAAAAACACGTTCAGCCACTAGTTCACCTCAATTTGAACGCCAGCATCTTTCATGCAGTTTAGCAATCGGTCCATGAGATCGGAATCCATACCCAGTCTTTCAGGCGGCATCACCCCACTTTCGGTAATTGTGCCATCTGCAAGCATCTCTGCGACTTCAACGGTGACCAAGCCAGTCGTTCTTGCCATCGATGACCAACCGTCCAGCCCTTTGTCAATCACATCCCATCGATGCAAGACATCGGCATTTGAGACTTCTACGGCCAACCATGTGAATTCTGGCCGCTTTGAATCAAATTTCCAAGCTTCAATCAATTCCTCTTCTGAGTCTTCACCAGAGAGATATTTGTCGATGTGACCGGGCCACCTAACTGTGTATTCGAGCAACTCTTCGCTATCGATTGTATCGAGCAATGAACGAACCCCATCCGTAAGGAAGGCTTCCATTTCTCCGAAACCGGGAACAGAGATGAGATGACGATCGGACAAGGCGGGTTCTGTGATATTCGCTCCATTACGACGAATTCTCGCTGGACGTGTATATTCTTCAATAACATCCGAAGGAGAGAATGGGGCCATGTACGACCATTCGCCATCTGGCTCCTGTGGATTTCCCCCAACCCAAATCTTCGCTGAGGATAACTTCCCCATTCGGCATTGTGCATCCATCAGCAGAGCATTCGACAGTCCTGGCGCGATTCCAACATCATAGATTAACCGCGAACCGTGTTCCTTGGCCAAGTTATCATATTCGATAGGATCTTCTGAAGTAAATGCCAAATCGGCCACAGACATCCCTTCTATAGACAACAAAACGGGTCGTACAGCGTGTCCAATTCGGCCGGGTAGACAATTGACGACAACATCGTAACCGCTGACCAAATCCTGTAAGGTTTCCAATCGAACAAACGCCTGCACGACTTCGATCTCAGCGGGAAACCCTTCGAGGGCTTCAGCGTCGACTACTTTCACCAAATGATGACGTTCATGCAACACGCAGGCTACGAATCGGCCCACGAGTCCACCACCGAGTACACAGATGCGGGCCATGACACGGCGTGGGGAATCCACACGTCAAACCATCGGCCATAGGCCGAAGTTGACCCGACGCCTTGATAGCCGCCTTGATATCGGCGTAGCCGATGGTGGACATCGACCCTTGGTCAAGTGAGGTCTCTACAGACTACGACCGAATCATCCAGCAGTTCGGGTTGGAATCCATACCGACAGCTGAAATCCCCAATCCTTCAATGCATCACCGCAGAGGGATTATCTTCGCTCACAGAGATTTGGGCAACATTCTCCAAGCCCATTCTAGAGGCGAGGCTTTCGGTGTTATGACCGGACTGATGCCCAGCGGACAGATGCACTTGGGTCACAAGATGGTCATCGATCAAGTTCGCTGGTTCCAAGAGCAGGGTGCAGATGTGACCATCGCTGTTGCCGACCTTGAAGCGAATGCAACCCGTGGTTACAGTCTCGCCGAGTGTCGAAAGGTTGCGCTCGAGGAATATGTGGCCAATTATGTCGCCATGGGTTTGGACCCTGAGCGAACCAACATCTACTTCCAGAGCATGCGCCCTATCGTTCAGCGCATGGGATTCACTTTAGGGAAGCGAACCAACCTCTCTGAATTTGAAGCAATCTACGGATTCCAGGGTGACACAAACCTTGCACATGTTCAGGCACCTCTGGTGCAAGCAGGAGATATCCTTCATCCACAGTTGGACGAGTATGGAGGATTGAGGCCTATCGTCGTCCCTGTCGGTGTTGACCAAGACCCTCACTTGCGGTTGTGCCGAGGTTTGGCCGGTAAGACAAATTGGTTCAATGTCAATGATCGAAAGAACGGTGGACTCCGCATCACCGTATCGGTAATGGATGAAAATCAGAGTATTGTGGCTGGAGATAAAGCCAGCAAGAAAGCCGTCTTCGGACAAATCGTTGAGGCGCTAAAGGGTCTTGGTTACAGTGATATCATGGCGGATGCCAAACATGGCATTGTGGATTTACCTGCAGCAACTGGGAAAGACCGCTATCCGATTCGAATGTCTCTTCTCAAACTTGAGAGAAGTATGGGTGGTCCAGGGCTCTTGCAGCCGAGCAGCACCTACCATCGGTTTGCGATCGGCATGACAGGCGGCAAGATGTCATCCTCGATGCCTGAGACGACCATCTTCCTAAATGAGGATTTGAAGAAGATGGAGAAGAAATTCAAGCGATCATTCTCAGGAGGACAATCCACTGTGGAAGAACATCGTCGCCTTGGCGGAAATCCAGATATTGATGTTGCATTCCAATATCTTCGCTTCTTCTTTGAAGAAGACGATGCCGCATTGGAAGAAATCCGCCGTGGATACGTGGCTGGTGACGTTCTCAGTGGCGAACTGAAGCAGATGACCATCGACAAGGCAGCGACTTGGCTGAATGAGTTGGCTGAACTGAGAGGCCAAAATGCGCACTTAGTCGAAGATTTCCTCGCCGATGATGCTCGTTGATCAGGGCTCCGAGGTGGGATCCCATCCGGAAATATACCCGCATTCCATTGCGGCTAGAGATTCCTGTTCCGCACTCAAATCGACATTCAGTGACGCCAAGTTCTCGACAATTCTCTCAGGGCGACTGGATTTAGGAATCGTGATACATCCAAGGTCATGGCAGAACTTGATGGCAACTTGGGCGGGCGTACAACCCAACCGGTTGGCGACATCAATCAATTCCGGCTCGTTCAATTTGTGCCCGCGCGCGAGTGGAGAGTAGGCCATCGTCTTCGCACCGACCGATTCTGTGGCCGCCCGTAGTTCTGGGCGTTGCAGCCATGGATTGATTTCTATTTGATTCACAGACGGTAGATATGTTGCGTATTCTCGCATCGCCTCCAAATGGTGTGCACCATAATTGGATACACCAATCGC
>CALCEF010000164.1 GCA_937901365.1 uncultured euryarchaeote
GGTGCATCGGGATTGGCACTGGTTGGCTCAGCAGTGTCGGACGTGACCGGTTTTGCCATTATTTCATTCTCTCCAATGGGCTTCTTTGCTGCCTTTGGGTTGTTCTGTGCGCTGATGATTGCTCTGAGTTTCATCGCTTCGATGATTATCACAAGCAGCGTTCTGGGAATGATCGCTTGGCGAGAGATTCGAGCCGAATCAAAACGAGCAGGAGGCATTCGACAATTACAAATCAATGCCGAAGAAAGACTGGGCATTCGCGGAGGCATTACGGATGAGTGAAGTTCCCCGTTTACGTCAACTTGAACGCCGAGAAACCGATTTGGTTCTCAGATGGAAGGATGACACCGAACATACTGTTGCATATGCCGAATTGCGGTTTTGGTGCCCCTGTGCGAATTGCAAACCTAGGCGTGAGGTTGAATCGAGAAGCGAAGCCCTTCGAGAGGAAGTTGGTCGGCTTAGAAACGAGAAACCCAAGGCTGAAAATGTAGGTGGATACGGGATTCGTTTTACCTTTGCTTCAGGTTGTAATTCAGGAATATGGAGCACCGATCGCCTTCATGCAATCGCGACAGGTAGCCCAGATCCTGATTCATTATGATGTGCGAAGTGTCTTAACGGATACCCCGGTCGTTCAGTTCGGCGAAGACGTGGGTTGTCCCGCTTCCTCGCTCCGCGATGGTGGATGATATGGACCCTGATTCTGATGAGGAAGATGACTGGACCAAGTACGCTGATACCGGTTACACATCTACATATGATCCATGGGCAGATATGGTTCCGGCCAGCGAAATTGAGGAGGAGGAATTCGATGATGAATTCGACGAATTCGAAGATGAAGATTTCCGTAGAACCGACATCCCACGATGTCCTGCACCAGCTGGAATAGACCATACCATTCGTATGGGTACATGCAATCACTGTCTTGGACGTGTAGCAGGGGTTCGGATTGCTGGAGATCCTCTCGATTTAGTTGGTGAGAGAGTCCGAAACCAGGCGATTGAAAGAGATCCTGATTTGAAGGTTGATGATGAAATCGATTGCTGTCCCTTTTGCGAAGATTTGTTTCTTGATCTTGATGTAATCGTCAAACGAATCACTGAAGCGGTTGATGATGTTGAATTTTCCAAGGCACAATTGGGAATCCATTTCGCCAAGGACCATGTTGCTGCTGAAGAGGTATTGCGCTCGACAATTGCGGCGACAGGAAGCCGACCACTCAAAGCAACTCTTTCAGATACAATTCAGGCCGCAGTCTCAGAGAAAATCCCCGGCATTGTTTGGGTCAAGGAGCGCCCGGAAGTCATGCTTCTGTTCGATACACTAACCCTTGGAGTCAATGCAGATGTTCGTGCATTGTTCCTGTATGGTAGATATCGCAAACTCGCACGAGGAATTCCACAAACACGCTGGCCATGTAGGGCCTGCCGAGGTCGAGATGGAGGTTGCGAATCTTGTGAGGGGACAGGTCAGCAATATCCTCACAGCATCCAAAGTTTGGTTTGTGAACCGATGGTGGAATTTACAAGCGCGGTATCCGATGCATTTCACGGAATGGGGCGCGAGGACATCGATGTTCGCTGTCTAGGAGATGGGCGCCCATTCGTCGCTGAAATGAAATCACCTCGCAGCCGAACCATCGACTTCGAAAAACTGACCAAGACCATCAATCAAGCTGCAAAGGACCAGATTGAGATTCACAGCCTCCGCGCATCCAACCGCGCAGAAGTATCCCGGATCAAAGAAACCAAGGCTGAGAAATCGTACACCATTCGATTCAATTGCGAACACGAGTTATCGGATGATGAAATCACCACACGAATCGAGTCCCTGTCTGGTCAAATCCTTGAACAACAAACACCTCAGCGCGTTGCTCATCGTCGTGCTGACAAAGTTCGCAACAGAAAGGTGATCTCGGTCGAAAACATTCTCATTGAAGAACATGAAATCCAATTCGATGTTCGCTGTGAATCTGGTACGTATGTCAAGGAATTGGTTCACAGTGATGAAGGTCGAACAAATCCCTCCGTTGCAGGACTTCTAGAGGCGGACTGCGAGGTCATCTGGCTCGACGTAAAGGACATCCACGCCGATTGAATTTTGATTTCGTGACAGGCGGTGCGCTTAATTAGGGGCGGCAGGTCGCCCGATTCCCCCTAAAGGGGGAAAGGGAGGCACTCATATGCGTCGAAGTAAGGGAACTCGTCAGGGTACTCGAAGTATTCTCAAGCGTTCTAAGGCAGACAAGGGCCGATTGAACATCCGCCGAATCATGCACAAGTACGAACCCGGCGACCGTGTTGCCATCGTTCTAGATGGTGGTCAGCAGCGGGGAATGCCCCACCGCCGATTCCAAGGCCGCACCGGATTTATCCAGGAGCAACAAGGTAAGGCGTATGTCGTTGCAGTCAAGGATGGCAACATGCAAAAAACAGTCATTGCTCGACCTGAGCATCTACGACCATTGGAGTGAGAACCATGTCAGAGCGAGAATACACAGATTATGCCAGCGTCCGCGACGCATTGCTAGATGCACAAGATCGACGCGGTTTCCTTTCATACGAGCAGAAATTAGCCCTCCAGCATGCAGAGTGGGCAGCCAGTGACCAGCGAAACGGTCACAAAACAGATTCCAAAGTGTACAAATCATTGTACAACGATTTGATGGAGATTGACAAGTTGGAAACACATCCCGATATCTGTGCAAAGATTGCTGAGATGATGCCAATGTC
>CALCEF010000165.1 GCA_937901365.1 uncultured euryarchaeote
ATTTCTTGGCCGATGAACAAGTATTGTCTGATTTGACCTGGACGTGTGAAGAGAGTCATGCATTGATGGTAGGTGGAGGAATCTCAAAACACCATGTCATTTGGTGGAACCAATATCGAGATGGTTTGGATTCTGCCGTGGGAATCACAACTGCACCTGAACACGATGGGAGCCTCTCAGGAGCCCGATTGAAAGAAGCGATATCATGGGGTAAAATCCGACCAGAGGCCCCACAAGTAACGGTAGAAGGGGATGCTAGCGTTTTGCTTCCACTGCTGGGTTCAGACTTGTTCGGCTGAGTGAGCAATGCATTCCATCAAACCAACCCGCATGGCAGTCATTGGGCGCCAACCATCGGTTCCACAGGCCACTAGGGCATCGTGTAGTGGGCCTAAATTTGGGCGCCTACGTTCGCCGCTGTATCGTACAGCTGCAGGAGATGGTACTTCGCTCAAAGACTCGATTGTGTGTGAATGCTCTACTGCGTTTTGGAAGCGAGACCAAAGCCCTTTGATTTCGTCTACGACCATTTGCTGAGTCCAGGCACGTCGACCACACAATTGGAATGTTCCCTCTACATTATTCTCCTCAAGGACTCGCTGCGCAAATTCCGCGTCTCGAATGTGTACCCAATGATAGATTGTATCATCAGTTACGGGCTCTTCATCATTCATTACAGCAGAAATCCACTGATTGATTGGTCCGCATCCACTCGGCGAATATACATCGATAAATTCGACCTCTAATGATTCGGACACCAATACACATCCACTCAGTCTGAACTGCTTGCAGTATGTTGGATGAGGGTTTTTCGAACAAGGTCTACGACTAAATCAATCTCTTCAGATGTAATCTCAAAATGCGGGGTGAACCTGAGGGCATTCTGACCACCATGAATAATACCAAGTCCATTCTTTCGACACATTTCCTCAACCTGGCCGAAACCAACAACGGGGTGTGTATCTGGATTCAATTCCGCACAACATAGCAAGCCAGTACCCTGAACCTTGATGATCACATCTGGCAATTCAGTTGCCAGTTTCTCCAACTTCTCGACCAATTCCGCTCCTCTATCTCGGATGTTTTTCCTCAACTCAGGGGTGACTCGATCAAGAACTGCAATCGCGGTTTCAAGAGCACGAGGGTTGGTTGTCATCGTATTGCCATATATGCCAACGACATAGAGTTCGGCGGCTCGAGGTCCCATGCCCAGAACAGAGAGTGGATATTGACCTGCATTCAGAGCCTTCGACCAGGTTTCCATATCGGGGACATCACAATCCTCAAATCCTGGATAATCAATGATTGAGAGTGTACCTTGGCCCCTCAACCCTGCTTGAATTGAGTCGACCAGAAGCAGACTACCATGTTCAAGAGTTAATCGCCTAGCGGCATCATAGAACTCTCTCGTCACACATTGACCAGGGTTGCCTTCACCTTGAACAGGTTCAATCGCCATCATCTCGATGAAAAAGCCCTCTTGTTCGGCCCTAGCGAAAGCGGCCTCAAGAGATTGAACATCATTTGGAGGTACCAACAACAAATTATCACGATCACGGAATGTGGCTAAATTTTGGTCATAACCATCTTTGCAGGAATGAGAAATTTGAGCCGGGCGGTCGGTTCGACCATGGAATGCTTGTTCAATGGCGAGAAGCTTGATTGGTTTACCTTCGTGTCTACCACCTGGTCCTGTCTGCTTGTTTGCATTTACATCTGCAATTCTCAAACCGACAGTCACTGACTCGGAACCACTGTTCATACAAATGAAGCGGGTGAATGGACAATCTCCACGTGTATGACCCAATTCATTACGAAGTCGATCTGTGAGCCGTTTCTGGCTGAATGATGGAGTCATCACATTTGCCATCACCCAATTCTCGGACATCGATTCAATAATCGCATCTGGACCATGTCCACTCCCTAACATACCATAGCCCCCATTGTCGTGAAGTACGGCTCCTTTTGATGTGATAATCCACGGCCCACGAGCCGCAATGGCCACGTAGGGGTTGATGGTTGCTGGTGAATAGAAATTAATCAAGTCAGTTTGGACAGAAGAGACCAATGTTGCTTCGTCTTGAGCCAGATACTCAATGCCAAATTCTGCAACTAGGCGATCGAAGGAGATTACTGCTTCCGAAATCGCATGCATCAAATTGGAAGGTTTGCCGTCTTCAGTCTTGAACAGAAAGCGTTTGATTACATCATCGGATAACCCTGTAGTTTGAGCCGAAGAGCCATTCGTAAGGTCGCGAATCTCCCGAAGATGCTCCAGCATGTTCGATTCGAATGGAAGGGCATCCATCAATGTTCGCCGGAACAAACTTCAATCCATCCAAAATGTTGGAACAATTCGGAGATCATATTCCAATTGATGAAATGAAATATCCGCACCGGTGGAAGTCGATTTTTAAATTGGCTGATAATGCACAATTATCCGCCATTTTCAATTGAAAATATACAAATGCATATCTGGGCGTATTATCGAATATTCAATTGGAAAATATAGGATTATCAGCCTTTTTCAATTGAACAACTGATTCAAATTCACAATGGGATGGTTTAATAGCCCAATCGACCCGTGCGAGGGCAAGCAGGATGGGATGCTGCAACAGGAGACGAAAATAATGGCAGACGACAATTACAGAATACAGGAACTTCTACAAAGAGAAGTATACGTTGGTGAGAACCTCGTTGGAACGATTGTGGGTGAGAGATATCACCCCAACGAAGATCGGGTTAGATCGATGAGGATACAGGTGAAACCAAACGTGGCGGAAGAATACATGCGCAAGCCGGCTGAGCACGCACCACTATCGAAGGAATTGATTCATTCAATTCAGGACGACGGTACGGTCAAGCTTTCAAAGTCGATGCGGGAATTACAAAGACGCTGGAGAAATACTGTCCGCATTGAAGAACAACTCTACGCGCCAGATGAACTTCTGGACAGAGCAGTATTGGACGATGATGGAATGGAACTTGGTGTTGTAATCGGTTTGGTTAAGGTCAAGCGTACTTATCGAGGGATTACTGTAAAACTGCGTTCAGCGGTTCGCCGGCGATTTTCACTTGACGAGACCATAGACATTCCAGTTACCGCTCTCGCCCGCACGAGAGCCCGATTGGACGAAATTGTACTCTCTCGAACGTACGAAAAATTGCGGTCATTGCCAAGTTACATCCAGATTAACGAAGGATTGTTTGAGGATTGAATGGAACCGTCACCGTTAATTTGGGGACCTCGGTCGCCGGATTGCTCTGGACGGGTAGCTTAGGTTGGCTGGAGCACCCGGCTGATAACCGGGAGGTCGCAGGTTCAAATCCTGCCTCGTCCACTTTTCCAGCAGTTTTGAAGACGTGTTTAGATGGGAAACAACATGAACAGTCGACTCTGGGAATAGGACATGGCAGTCGTGTCTGGAAGCAACGCTGCTGAATTGGCATCTGCTTTGGCTGATCAGTTGGGATGGGAACACCACCCACTAGAGGTCAGGCGGTTCCCTGATTCAGAAGGGTATGTCAGAGTACCCCAGGAAAGCATCGAAGCCATCCGTAGGGAACCCGTTGTACTCGTTGCGACAACCTTCCCTGATTCCGGAATCGTTGAGGCTTTGTTGATGCTGGAATCTATTCACGACGTCCGTCGAGGTGATATGAGCAATCTGAAGGGTGAGGGCGAACAGATGTTAGATGATGCTGGCCCTGGTATTTTTCTCGCTGTTCCCTACTTCGGATATTCACGACAGGACAAGAGATTCCAAAGAGGTGAAGTTGTTTCTGCGAAACTCCTAGCAAGACTATTGACACGCCGTTGCGATGGAATGGTCGTATTGGATCTTCATGCCCCTGCTGTTCTTGAAGACCTGGATGTGCCTGTCGAATTCGTATCTTCGATGCCAGAGATCGCAATTCACCTGCAGAGTACAGTTGGACCGGACTTCGTCCTTAGCCCAGATAAAGGGGCCATTGAACGAGCCAGCCACGTTGCGAATGCCATCGGATGCAATTTCTCCTACCTTGAAAAAACTCGAATAGATGCACATACAATCGAACATAAAGCCAAGGATTTGGATGTCGATGGAGCAATTGTAGCCATCGTAGACGACATGATTTCAACTGGCGGCACAATTTGCAAGGCCAGTGATGCACTTCGCCGACAAGGTGCCAAACAAGTCCACGCTGCATGTACCCACGGACTCTTCACAGGAGGAGCAATTACACGACTATCAAACCATGTCGATGGCGTGCATGCAACCGATTCTCTACCCAATCCACGCTCAGTAGTCAGTGGAGCACCAGCCATCGCGAGAGGTGTCAATTCGTTGATTGAACGGGTTCTCTGAGACATTATGTGCCCCGTAGGGGCTTCCGCTGCGTTTATACGGGGCACGCCGTGCGGCGGCTTACCAAACATGAGGAGTGAATCCAATGAGTGTACACATAGCATTTGAAACCCCGAAAGACGTCCAAGACAGTGTCTACGAACTTGTGAAGCTTGTAGGCAGCGGAAACGGTCGGTTGAAGAAAGGCAGTAATGAGGTGACCAAAGCAGCAGAACGCGGCACAGCGAAGATGGTTGTTATGGCAGAAAACGTGAACCCAGCAGAGTTGCTGGCACACGTCCCCCTCATCTGCAAAGAGAAGAAGATTCCTTTCATCTACGTGGAAGATCAAGCCTACTTGGCTGAAGCGGCCGGTATGAACAGTGGTGCAAAGACTGCTGCAATCGCATTGATGGAAGTGGCCAAAGGAGCAGAAGAAGCCTTCAATGGTGTGAAAGGTCACACCGATGCACTGAACTGAGAGTCAATAATCGCCAGGAGGAAGAGGAAATGACTCAGGAAGGATGGCCAGCCGAGGTTGTAGAGGTCGTCGGACGAACCGGCATGACTGGAGAGGCAACTCAGGTGAAAGTTCGTGTCAATGATGCACCCAACCCACGTGACGTCGGTCGGATTATCACACGCAATGTTGTCGGCCCTGTTAGGATCGGAGATATTCTCATGTTGCGCGACACCGGTCGTGAAGCTCGAAAACTCAATGTTCGCTGAGGTGAAATGATGGTAGAACGTCGAATTTGCAACTTCTCGGGTGAAGAGATTGAACCTGGCACCGGAGTTATGTATGTCAAACGGGATGGCACTGTGCTTTGGTTCAAAGATTCAAAGGCACGTAAGAACATGAAACTGGGCCGTAATCCGCGCAAGGTCAAGTGGACCCGACGCTACGTCAAAGGCGGAATTCAGTAACCGTCTGCTGCCCTCTTGATTGAAATCGCCGTCTTCGACGGCGGCGGCGTCCTGAAATAGGGGAGGGCGGTCGGCCGATTCGGTGTCAAACATGCAGACGACCTACGTAATGGTGAAACCTGACGGTGTACAGCGCGGCTTGGTTGGTGAAATTATCACCCGCTTTGAGCGAAAGGGACTCCGTTTGGTAGGACTGAAATCAATTGTTCCGAGTTTAGAACTCGTTGAGGCACACTATGCTGTTCACAAGGATCGACCATTCTATTCCGGCCTTGTAGAATTCGTGACATCTGGTCCTGTTGTCGCTATGGCTTGGATGGGAGTCGATGCAATTTCGGTTTGTCGAAATATCATTGGTGCAACAAATGGTCGTGAAGCAGCCATGGGAACGATTCGTGGCGACTTCGGTATGGATGTAGGATACAATCTGATTCATGGCAGTGATGGAGAAGAAACCGCGGCCTTTGAACTCGGGCTCTGGTTCCCAGAGGGATTGAATGATTGGGAACCCATACGTGAGACTTGGGTCTATGAGTGATTTTCCTAATTGAAATTTTAAATTTCCAATTGAAAAATGGAGGTGAGATTATGGCTGAAAATAGCCGTCGACAGCCAATTGTGGCTGTCTTAGGTCATGTCGATCACGGCAAGACTTCTGTTTTGGATTACATCCGAAGTTTGGGACAAGATCGCCAAGCGAGTGTTATGGCCAGAGAAGCCGGAGGGATTACGCAACACATTGGGGCAACTGAGGTCCCTGCTAAATTGTTGAATGAATTGTGTAGTCCACTCATGGGTGGAAAGGAATTCTTGTCCCCTGGACTGCTCTTCATCGACACCCCTGGGCACCATTCGTTTTCGACTCTAAGAACCAGAGGTGGTTCCCTAGCAGACATTGCAATACTTGTCATCGATTTGATGGAAGGATGTCAACCACAGACACTGGAATCCATTCGAATATTGAAGAATGCCAAAACACCATTCGTTG
>CALCEF010000166.1 GCA_937901365.1 uncultured euryarchaeote
AAGAACAAGCAGAGTCATTGGAAGCGATTGACGGTTTGAGCCTATACAGAAGTGCATTGAAAAACCGCTTACGCGTTTTGGAATCGCTGTTCTGCGTTGATTTTGAAAATGTAGATTGGAAAGATATCGTGTCACCACAAGGCCTTCTCCTCGATAGTTCGGGTGGCGCTGCTACTGAATGGCTCGCAGAAGGTCTGAGTCGTCGAGGATTGGACACAATCGAGGTCAGCAGTCGCTTGGATCCGATTAACCAAGACTGTGGCGCAGGTGATTTTTCTCCAACAGCCAAATGGTCAATCGAGGAACTTCTCATGGATGAATCACATCACCGATTGCTGTGGACGATTACACAAAGATTGGAAGGAAATGAGGGAGTACCACCGTGGGAAACAGGTCAGATCATTGGAGCCGCATTAGATGGAGATGGAGATCGTTGTTTGCTCATCGAAGCCACAGCCGAAGGATTGCAAATAGTCGATGGCGACCGAATGTGCGATGAAATCATACGAGCCGGTATCGAAACCCATTCAGGGGCATGGAAAATGGCAGCCAGCATAGAGAGTGATCTAGGATTAACGGCAGATCTTCCTAGACTTGGTCAACATGAATCCATCACCACAGCGGTGGGCGATCGATGGTTATCTGCTGCCTTGTGGCCCCAAACAGGTGCAAGATGGCATGAATCTGAACAAATTCCCAAAGTTATCGGAACTGAAGATTCAGGGCATTTGGTGATGCCTACACCTTGCCCGAATACAAGCAACAAATGGGCGTTGGTCGGCGACGGAACCGCCACTCTTCTCGCATCACTACTCGCTAGAGCAGCACTTTGCAAGGAAGATGCCGCCCCAGCATTCCAAGGTGGCTGGAAAAAGCGTAGTTCAATTCGACCAAGTATTAGGGAGCGCTGGACTGGTGATAATGAACTCTCAGCACTCGTTCAATCCGTCGCAGAGAAATGGTGTGGTTCCACATTGTCGCGTACACACGTGGATGGTGAACCAGCACTGATGTTATTGGAAGGAATTGTTGAGAACTTACCAGTCTCCATCGCGGTTCGAAATTCGGGTACAGAAGCCAAAACATCGATTTCAATCCGTTTTGCCCGGGGCATAGAGGTAGATGGGGAGCAATTGATGGGGCAATTGCTCGATGTCCTAACACCTCATCTTAAACCGTAATTTCAATCTTAGGCGGGAATATCCCCCTTTCCAGCCTAAATTGGCGGTTTTTCGAAACCTTTTGCAATAAATTTACTTCGTTGAAAATAAATTTACTTTGGTTGAAAGTTTTGTTGAAAGTTTTGTTGAAAGTTTTGGATTTGGTTGAAAGTTTTGGATTTGGTTGAAAGTTTTGGATT
>CALCEF010000167.1 GCA_937901365.1 uncultured euryarchaeote
AGTCATATCCTCGATATTCAAGTCGTCTGAGACCATCAATAAGGAAGGGAGATGCCTGCTGATCGCCGATGTAACCAATGATACCACACATGAAAAATCCTCACATCTTGACTGTTTCACCACATAGTGGACACTTTACACGCCGTGCTTTGTTTGCTCGAGCATTGAACGTAGATTCGCAGGCCTCGCATGTTACTGGTATCTCTGGGGCGGGAAGATCTGGTAGAGGTGGCAACTCACCGGGCGGAGGTAATTCCCCAGGTGCAGGCAGTGGTGGCAACTCTTCGGGCGATGGCAAGGGTGGTAATTCGCCCGGAGCAGGTAGAGGTGGCAACTCACCAGGCGGAGGCAATTCTCCAGGTGCGGGCAATGGTGGTAGCCCGGATTCTTGCAATGCCTTGTGCATATCTTCCATGACTTGCTTCATTTCAGCCTCAACCGCACGGCGTTCGCGTCGGGATGAGCGCGCAGAACGGCTTGAACTCGCATCAACCTCTTCGGATTCTTCTTCGAGAACTACAGTACTCACGGGTGTTGGTGATGAATCATCCACTGTAACCGAATCCTCTTGATCTTCATCTTCATCTATCGATACGATTGGTGTGACCTCTATATCGTCACCAGAATCTTCTGAATCTAAATCCACCCAATTTTCATTGACGAATTCTGGACGAACTTCAGATTCTGTCCTCCGTCTTCGATTTGATGCGACGACGAAAGTGACGAACAAAGATAGTGAGCAGAACGTAATCAGTACGGAATTCATCAGGGCTTGGAATGTAGATTCATCGAGACTAAGCCACAGGCGAATCTCATCCAACCATCCGTGGTCTGGATTTTCGGCGGTTGGATCTTCGACCATTTTTCGAACTCGTAGGCCATTGCTGGTCACATACGTAAAGTGAAGTTCGCCCGAATCATCTGTGCGCCATGCGGTAAGGAGGACGCCGCTGCTGAGTCGGTCCGAAAGCCACATCTCCTCACTTCCATCGCCATCCGAAAGGAGTCCGTAGTGGAGTTTTGGACCCGTTGGGGAAATCGCATCATAGAGAACCTGTATTCCCCGATCAGTTTCAACAAGTGCAATATTTGACAACCCGCGTGCAGGGGTTCTTGTTTCGACACCTTGAAGCCATGAAGGTGGAGAAATACGTGTGACCAATTCAGCATCGGCATCTGATCCTTCTCGCCAAGCAGTGAATATCATCTCAGAACCATCGTCAGCTTCTACCAATAGCATTTGACCGGTGGTAGCGTGATCTCCTGCGGCAATGGAAAAGGCCCAGTTCTGTACATCGATGTCGCCATGTGCATAGAACATGCCTAACCGTTCCTCACCGGTCGAATCATCGCGTAGATTTTGGTGTAAAATGTGAATGTCATCCTTTCCAACTTCAACTTGAATTGGTGAGGCGGTTCGAGGATACATGTCGATGTCGAGTACCGTATTTCTGTGAATGACCCAATCATCTGCCGACAAGGGTGAATCGGTTTCAATGAGGAAAATTGACGTCAAATCCTGATAGGTTCCGCTGGTTACCAAATCACGATGATACCCGGCGATTACAACCGTGTCTTCCCTCTGATCAAGGCCCAAGCCCCAGTATGTTCCTTCTGCTGTAAGAAGACCCGGCATCAAATCTTGACGAGGAGTCATTTGGCATGTCCTGTCAATCGTCGTATAGGATACTGTTGAACGAATGAATGCATTGTCATCCAGATAGGAGCGTGTCCACGCGACTGTGACGATGCCTTGGTAACTGTTGACGGCGATGTCCCCAATCCATTCAGTTTCTAGCTCCAAGCAAGTGTACAACGATTGGTCAACCGCCATGCGATGGACGAATAATTTTGAGCCCACCGAAGTGAACATGAGTGAGTCTTCACCCAATCCGGCAGACGCCTCGATTTGGTGAGTAGATTGAAGGGCTGGTGTGCGGGCACCTGAGAGAGTAACGTAATCTTGGACGACAACGAAATCTGCGATGTTGTTGCTGGATTCAAGATCGGATGCTGTGATGACTGTTGCTCGATATGAAATACCTCGCGAATCGGAAATGTTTCCGGAGAATGTGATTGATGCACTCATTTGACCGATGATGACTGTTCCGTTGAATACGTCATACAGTTCGTACCCAAATTCGTTCATCACACTCAATTCTATTGAAAACGGGTCAGAATCCCTAGCTCCAAGGTTGTCTACACGGATTGAAATTGTGTATGGCTCATTAGGCCGAGGTACTGCAGGATTGGTAGTAACTGCACCTGGCCTGATGGCGAGATCCACACCGTCTGGCCTTGACAAAACAGGGAAGGTGATGGTAGCGGTATTATCCGAACGATCAGATTCTGCTATCGCCTGACCAGGGTCGATTACAATCTCTAAATCTTGGTCGCCGCTCGCCATTGGGTTCCAATACAAAATGACCTCTACAACTTGGCCCGGTTCAATCAGTGGGATGGTTGCCTCACTACGCTTTGTTCCTTCTTCTCGAAGATGGACAACGACTTCTTCTGCGTCGGCATCCCCATTGTTGCGAATGTCGGCTCTCACTTCTAGGAACGTATTGACGTAGGCCTCTTCGACAGGTACGCCATACTCTTCGACTGAAATAGAACCGAAAATTGAGAGGTCAGGAGCAGGTGGGAAATTGTCAACTTCCACAGTACGCCGTAATTCATCACTGATGACGCCCGATTGATCGCGACCTTGTACAGCAATACGGTGGAATCCATCCTCCAATTGGGTAGTGTCCCAATTTACTGACCAATCCACAGTTGTGTAATCTTGATTGCTTGAGACTGGGATTTCATTCCATTCCCCTCGCCCGATTCTCCATTCAACAGAGATTGGATTTGGTGTCAAGAACGTGCCCGATATACTCGTCGTCCCACTGACTGGTTCTTGTCCACTTGGGTTTCCAATCGAAATGCTCTGGCTACCAAGCATTAGTTCGACAACTTCTGTGTCAGACCAAGCATTTGTGCTATCGCGCGCTTTGACTTCGATTGTGATTTCTTCACCATCAACCCAATCCTGTGCATAGAAATTGTGAGACCAATTCACCGTGCCCGAAGCCAGTGTCCAATCGAATGCGTCACGCTTTTCGCGCGGAGAGCCTGCTTCCTGATACCAGTACCAACCGTGAACGAGGACCTCCTCAATATCTGCACCTTCTGTATCAGATTCAGCGGTTCCTCGAACGCGATAGGTTTCACCTTCAATCAACCAATCTCCTTCAACTGGGCTTTCGATCTCAACCCAATCGCCTGAACCTGAGGGAGGAGGTTCTGTGGAATTATTTCCACCTCCACCGCCGCCGCCACCGCCACCACTGGTACCGGTGAGGTTCTGCAATATTCTCGCTCCATCGACAATACCGAAACCATATTTTTCGTTCCAATTTTCATCGAAGTCAGAATCGTAGGCTCCATCCCTAAGCTCTGAGTTTTCACGAAGTAATTCTCTGACATCATCGAGATCTAAATCATCATCAATGCTCAACATGATGGCGATTAAACCACTGACGTGTGGGGTGGCCATACTGGTTCCATCTTGAGATTGGTAGTCGTTATCGGCCATGGGCCGTGGTTGGTTCGGTAACTGAAGTGAACCCTCCATGTGTCGAGGTGCGTTGATTCCGGAACCTGGTGCAACCACATCCGGTTTCATTTCATCCCAATCGTCATCGTCGCCATCGTCTTCACGCGGACCCCAATTGGAATAGGAGGCGATTTGATCGTTTTCTCGATCGTGCGTATCTTTTTCATCGATGGCGCCGACTGCAATGGAGGTGTCTGCACTGGCCGGACTTGGGACCCTACGCATCCCATCATTACCCATCGCAATGACACAGATGAGGCCTGCATCCGAGGCCTGATTCACCAGTGATGATTCAGCAGATGTTCCGTTGTCACCAGGATCATCAGAGTTGGGATTGGTGACACTGCCATAAGACATCGAAAGAATATCGATTCCGTTGCTAGACTGATTGTTGCCCCAATCCGTGTCGACGTTGTTGATGGCCCATTGCAAGCCACGCAATGTGTTCTGGGCATTCGTGCCACCCGCGTCGGTCAGAACCTTGACGTCGACCAAATACGCACCTGGCGCTACACCGACGTAGACTCGATCACTGCTTCCGGTCCCAATACTGGTCCCCGCGACGTGGGTGCCGTGTCCATTGGAATCGTCAGGATCATCGGTTCCACTGGTATTTGAGAAAGCGGATGTTGCATCATAACCTGCAATCCATTTTTGGTCGACGTAACTGTTTGCGTCGATGTCTGGGTCATCATTCATATCATCGAAATCATTCAGCGAACGGTGTTCATTGTCAACACCCGTGTCGAGAACTGCAACGACGACACCATCACCTCTGTAACCCAGCGCCTGCATGGTATCCTGATATTCATTGGAATCTCGAACCTTCATCGCAGGAACGGAATTATCCAAGAATGGAATCATCACGTTTTGCTGCTCAACGGTGACAACACCATCGAGACGCCAGATTGGAAGAAGGGTAGGGAGAGGGACGTGGTCTACCGAAATCGTGTTTATGGACTCAAGGACATCGAACCATGCGCCTTCCTCAATCCAACCATGGGCGAACAGAGTGGATTTGAGGGCTGCGATTTCCTCTGCACCCGGGTGTTCGGCATAATCGACGTGTATGGCAACGGTCAGGCGACCATCGGGGCCTACGATTGCTGTGGGGCTGACTGATTCATATTCGCCGTCTAAGATTCGCTGCAAACGATCATCCATTCCATTGTGATCTCTGTCAGGAGAGTAGGCAAGCCATGGGCCAACGCCTCGATCAGGGGTTGGACAGGCTCCACCATCTTCGCAGATTAGTGGAGGGAGGCCGGGAACAAAAATAGTGGGCTCCTCACGGATTTCAAACCCTTCTGAAGTCTCACTTAGGGCCAGTGGTGAGAGGGATGTG
>CALCEF010000168.1 GCA_937901365.1 uncultured euryarchaeote
TCACAGGCTTTCTGCAGCATCTTGCGCATCCAACCGAGCATGAACAAGTTCTGTAATCTGTCCAATTTCGTGATGAAGTCAGCAGGATTACCGCCCAACAAACCACTCTTCATTTCGTGCTGGACCTCACCAACGTGGTCGTAAAACAGCAGGAGGAGCTCCTCGATGGCCTCGTCATCCACCTTTTTCCCATTCGCAAAACTGCGAGCCATTTTCCGCAATGATTGGGGAGTTAGAACGCCAGCTCCATCGCCCAATGCATCCCCAACTGCGTCACGCATTGGTTCAGCGGGTGTGAATGCCTCAACAGCCTCTTCCGAGGGTCCACCATAACCCATTGCATCGAGTGCTTTTTCCAAATGTCGAGGTTTGATGGTGTTCATTCGATCTGCAGCCGCAAGATTGGCTGCCGAACCAAGTAAAGTTCGAAGATAGGATTCGAGTTGTTCGTTGGCAGCCACTACGGCTGCTGCACCGACGGAATCGAGCCGGCCAATATTGTCGATCATCATTCCACGAGTTCGACTGAATCCGAGTCGCATCCGAACCGGATCATCCAGCGTTTTTCGGTCAGGGTCTGCTTCCAACGTTTTGTTTTCCATTTCCCGACAAATATCCTTCAGTTGCTCTTCTAGAAGTGATACAAGTTGTGTCTTAACATCACCCGAAATGCGGTGCTCAATCCCCAAACCTGAGGCTACCGTTGCAACGTGTGATGTCGCCCACGGCTTCGCCATGAACTCCCTTCAACCGCGGAGGGTTTTGAATCATCGCTTCGATTTCTCACCATTCGGTCCACAGTGGGAAATCATCACCGCTGGATAGGCAGGACATACCATCAGAGGTTTGAACCCAGCAATCTTCGACACCAATCGCCCCATCGGGATGAATGACTTTTGGTTCAATCGCCATCGTTCCACCTACGGGAAGTGGGCGATCAAATCCGGCTGCAACCACGGGTGTCTCATCGAGTTCCAATCCAATGCTGTGACCCAAGAATCGAGCTTGGTCGGGCGCCATGCCCATGAGATGGTCTCCATGTCCCATTTCCTCTGCTTTCGCCGCTCCAATTCCCCAAGCGGTAGAGCAGTTTTCTCCACGGCCGAGACTGTAACGTACGGCCATCGCAATTTCATTCATGTCTTCCAGACGAGCCACCCATTCATTGCTCAAGGGCCCTACACTGAACATTCGCGTCATGTCAGCAACATATCCTCGGTGAACGTGAACAATGTCAACCAAGACAGGGTCTCCGGCTTTGATTCGATTGAACCCAGCACCGAGCGCAGCCAACGGATGCACACCCGTGCCACCTACCGCAGAATCGAAGAAAGTAGGCGCACCACCTGCACGTCCACTGGCGACGACGACCCGATCGCAATCCATCGGCCATTTCCGCATGCGAACAAAACTGCCGAACCCTGCGGCGCGACTGACACGATCAGCAGCCGCAGCCAAATCAAGTTCTGTGACACCTTCACGACCGATTTCATCGATAGCCTCGAACATTTGGCGCTGAATTTGCCCCGATTCTCGCATTCGTTCGATTTCCC
>CALCEF010000169.1 GCA_937901365.1 uncultured euryarchaeote
AATGATTCGATGCGAAGGATTGAGGAATGAGGGCCCAACCCGAGTGGTTGATGGAACCGAGTGATGTGTGGGGCCACCGGTGGGAACGGTGTGAAAATCCGTTGGCCCGGCGCTACATGGAAGTGACTTGTCGAAAGGAGAGTTTGGTCATTCTCGCGGCTGACTTGCGAACGATGGATGAGTTGAAAGATCTGGTTGGGCTTGTTGGCCCGCACATTGCTGCATTGAAAACTCATGTGGACCTGGTTGATGATTGGACTGCGGATGGGTGGAATGAACTCTGCGAATTGGCTGAAGAGAATGATTTGATGCTCTTTGAAGATCGGAAATTTGCAGATATTGGTAAAATCAGTCGTGGCCAAATGGCAGGTGTTTATGATATTCGATCTTGGGCGGATTTGGTCACTGCACATGGAATTTCAGGTACTGATATTGTCGATGGTTTGTGTGCTGGATGGGCGGATGTTCAAAGAGAGGGTGGGGTGCTTCTTTTGGCTCAAATGTCGAGTCGAGGAAATTTATTGTCCACCAAATATAGGGAGAAAATGGTCGCTGCTGGGGTCAACAATCCTGGAGTCTTTGGATTCATTGGAAATGGTAGTGATGCTACTGAATTGGCGGAACTCGGGGTCGCTGTTGGAGGTCGGAAATTGATTTGGACGCCAGGGGTTAATCTTGCAGTAGGTGATGGTGAGATGGGGCAAAGATATGGTAATCCTCGAGAGGCCATTCTGGCTGGGAGTGATGGTATTATTGTCGGTAGTGGCATCCATGGTGTGAATAATCCAAGGGGAGCTGCGGAAGAATATGCGAGGGTGTCTTGGGCTGCCAAACTAGAGCGGTTGCAGGATTACAATAAGTTGTGATTAGATGAGTGTTGTTTTGGGTTGGTTTCTGGTTCTAGCATTGACGGGTGTCATTGCCTTGGTTGGTTGGTGGCAGTGGAAAGCATATGTCACGCTCGATCAGCGAATCGACCAATTGGATTCAACCTTACTTGATAGTGCAGGAACTCGGGTGGAGAAGGTTTTGGATGCGCCACCAGGCAGTGTTGTGGTCCCTTATGTGGCCTCAACTTTGGTGCCTGTACAACAGGCCCCTACACAAATGGTTGCGCCAGTAGTTGAGCAGCCGGCGCCTGTTCGTTTGATTCAAGATTAAGCCAAGAAATAGTAGGCTGCTCCGCCGATTGCCCCTAGCAAGATGAGTATCAACAAAAACTTGAGTTTGCGTCCTTTCTTTTTGGGTGGTGCAGGTGCAGGTTCCGGTGTAGGTAGTGGTAGTGCTGGAAGGGGCATGGCGCTCGTGACTTCAACGACTTCCTCATCGTCGCGCTTGGCTCGCATGCTGTCGACATCTTCTGGATAGAGTTGGTCGAGATCTTCAAGGCCGGGGGCTTCTGGAATTTCGCCCATGATCATCTCCCAATTGTCATCGATGATGGTTTGGGTGACGGGTTTCTCCAGCCACGCTACAGCGCCTGCAGAATGGGTTGCATCTGCTGCGAGTTGGCGCTGGGCACGGGTGGCCATGAAGGCGATACGGGCGTGTGAATCGGATTCTCTCATCTCCAATGCAGCGGTGTGGCCGTCCATTGTCGGAATGTCGAGTGAGAGTAAGACCAGGTCTGGCCTTTGCTGAACGTATGTATCGACGGCAAGGTCGCCGTCTTCACAAATTTCGATTCGCCAACCCTTCTGGGTGAACACTTGAGTGAGGCGCATCGTGCTCATGGGGTTGTTGTCGACAACCAGCACCAATTGTGCGTCTGGGTCGTCAGTTTCAGTTACCCGAACCATGTCACTCACCTTCTCGGACCCCGCTATTCATCATGAATGGCACGGGTCGCGATTACTCCTCCTCATCATCGATGAGTGTGTCAGATCTTGCAGTCTCTGGTGAGGTGAAAGTTTCTTTCAAATCCTCTTGACGTTTCATCTCTGCTTCGATTTCCTTTTGCCTTTCAGGGGCACGTACAAAGTGCATTTTTAGTTCGGAAATCAAACCCTTGAGGATGTTCTCCTCAACGTCCTCTAAATTGCCTTCTGTTCGGGTTTGGAGTGTGTCCAATAGATCGATTGCTGCCTTTGCCTCTCCTAGATTGAAGTGAATCATTCCCTCTTCGTCAGGGAGCATGCCGAGGTGCATCATGGCGCTTCGTTGTAGCATTGAAATCAATGAGAAGAATCGTTGGCTTTCCTCGCTTTGCAATATGTCGTCCATGTATACACCTCACTCGAACATCATCTGTAGTAACCAGTCTGGATCAAACTGCTGTAAGTCATCATAATTTTGGCCAACACCTGCAAGCACGATGGGTCTGCCTGTAGCGTGGGCAATCGAAAGGGCGGCGCCTCCTTTTGCATCTGTATCCAATTTGCAAAGTACGGCGCCGTCGAATTTGAGCATGCGCTGGAATTCAACGGCTTGTTCGACGGCGTCGTTACCCGCAAGAGCGTCTCCAACGAAGAGGACAAGGTGAGGTTGTGCGACTCTGTGCACTTTTTGCAACTCGTTCATGAGGTTGACTTTGTTTGTCATACGGCCGGCGGTGTCGACGATGACAACATCGGCGCCACGAGCCTTTGCACTTTCAACAGCGTCTCTAGCGATAGCAGCTGAGTCGCCGCCTCGTTCACTGGATACACATCGAACCCCGATTAATTCTGCATGGGTTTCGAGTTGATCGATCGCACCTGCACGGAATGTGTCTGCTGCTGCTAGAACGACGTTGCGTCCTTCGTTCTTCAGGCGATGTGCAATTTTCGCTGTAGTGGTAGTTTTACCCGTTCCATTGACACCTACCATCATGACGATGACGGGTGTATCTCCGGCCTCAATCATACCATCAACAGTCGCGTTAAAATCCCAATATCCAGCGGCGAGGAGGCTTCGCAATGCGCGCTTTAGGCTGGCTTCAATCACTTTGGCCAAATCCGCCCCCTTTCGTAAGCGGCTACCAATTAATTCGGTTCGGAGTGCGGTGATTACTGACTCCATTGCACGGCTGCCCATATCTGCTTCCAACATGCAGAGTTCGAGTTCTTCAAGCAATTCATCGAAGACGGGTCCTTCCTTGATGATGCGCCCCCCTTTCTCAACCACACCGCCACCCAAATCGATGTCGAATTCGACGCCTTTGTCGGTCTCAACGGTCTTCTTGCCTGCCGACATTCTCGGGGCTTGTTCGACCTCGACGAGTTTGCGGCCAGTGGTAGATCGCATCATGTGGAGATCGACTCTAGACCCGTCGGGCTTGGTGACTTGGTCGATGTCGAATCCCTTCTTTGCCAATTGTTTCTTCTCCTTCTCCTTGCGCTTTTTTTCACGCTCGAGGAGTTTTCGTTCTTTTTTGGAGAGAGTTGTGGTTGGTTGTGGTTGCGGCTCATCATCCCAATCATCCCACTCATCTTCATCGGTCTGCTCTTCGATGGGTGCTTCGATTTCTGTGATGTCATCCCATTCTTCTTCGTCAGGTTCCATTGGAATAGATGCGATTGCTTCTTCGGCTTCTTGGGTGCCTTCTTCCGCGGTCAGGGCATCCATATCTGTCTCATCGGCGACTTCCTTGACCCGTTTCTTGAATCGATCAAAGAAGCCCATGATATCACCTAATCGTCCAATGTGAATTCTGTTCCGTGTTTGCGGCGTTTGCGGCGGGGTGATTTCGCTGCTACGGACTCTTCTGTGTCGGTTTCTTCCTCTGCTGTTTCCTGGAGGTTTTTCGCTGCTTCAGTGAATGTTGCAGCCAATTCTGCGACCACGGTCTCTGTGTCGGTAAATTCGTTTTGCAAAGTCGCCATCACCTCTTCGACCTCTTCTAAACGTGATTCCAAGATGGTGATTGCTTCAGTACGGGGCTTCTCGGCTTGAACGCCTGAGCCGATGTCGATGACGACTGTGTCGCCCTTTGGTGAAGCAGGTAATTGGACGCCACCACCCAATGGCACCATGGTTGATTGTTGTGTGTCGAGAACCTTGAGTGCTGCGATCACGCCGAGTTGTTCAAGGCGGATTTCAGAGAGTTTTGTAATCTGCTCTTCGATACGAGCCATCTTCTGGCGATTCATCTCCACAAGTTGTGCGATTCGCTGCAATTCTTGTTGGTCCATCACCGGCCCTCCGGGCCGGTCGACCCGCCCGGGTATCATCAAGCCGTCGATGGTGTTCTCGCGCCATCCTGAAGGACCTGTGTGCTAGCGCAAGGGTATGGTCGCCCTCGCAGCCGTGCTTCTATGCGGTGGAAAAGGGAGTCGGATGTTGGCTGGTGGCGTGACCACACACAAACCGCTTCTCGAGGTGGGTGGAATGCCTGCGACGCGCTTTGTTGTCGAAGGTTTGTTGGGTGGGAATCTGGAGTTTTCACAATTCATCATCGTCGTGCCGCCTGGGCGAGAAAAAGAATACGAGGTTGCATTGGATGGTTTGGGTTGTAGAATCATCACCCAAGAAGTTGCACTCGGAACTGGGAATGCGGTCTACGATTCGTTGGATCATTTACTCGCTCCAATCGAACATGTCTATGTCTCATTTGGTACACAGCCTTTGGTGCGCACTGAAACCATCGAGGGTTCATTGGAGGTGCACCTCGAACAGGGTTTGGGTTTCACGTTGGCAACCGTTGTCATGGACAATCCGTATGCGCCCCTTCTGAGAGATGCTGAAGGGGTTGTGTGTGGTTCGGTGGAAACGCATCTCGAAGGGGCTGAAATGCCGGCGAGGGGGGAGACCAATATCGGTGCGTATTGGGCCAGTCGAGCTGCGTTGGATGGGGTGTTGTCCAGCCTACACGATGATTTGTTCCGCGAAGAAGAGGTGCGGTATGCCACGACGTCGGGCGAATTGGGCTTCCCCAATGAAATGGTTCGTGGGTGCTTGGCGGCCGGATTGGGTGTGGATGGGGTGCCAATTGCAAATGAAATCGAAATGCTGGGGATTAAAACACCCGAGACATTGGCTGCAATTCGGGAGATTGTTGGCGAATGAATGAACCGTTCGAAACAGGGGCGCGTGTAGTCATCCTGACCGGTGCTGGAATCAGTGCTGAGTCGGGGATTCGTACCTTTCGTGCATCCGATGGTTTGTGGGAAGATCATCGTATCGAAGATGTTGCAACGCCCTTTGCTTGGATGCGGGATCCAGAATTGGTCTGGGGGTTCTATCAAGGGCGGCGAAGACAATTGTTGGAAGTGGTTCCAAATCCTGCCCATGAGGCCTTGGTAGAATTGGAAAAATTCCTTGGGGATAATTTTCTTCTCATTACTCAAAATGTCGATGATTTACACTCCAGGGCTGGTTCTAAGAATCTGATTCACATGCACGGTGAATTGCAGAAGTTGCGGTGTGAACAATGTGGTGAGGTTGTTGTCGCGATGGATGAGGAACATCTCACGGACGATTATGTGGCTTGCACGGCATGTGGAGATGAGCGGTTAAGGCCGCACATCGTTTGGTTCCATGAAATGCCGCTACATATGCGAGAAATCGATCAAGCTGTTGCGGATTGTGATGTTTTCATCGCCATTGGAACAAGTGGTCACGTCTATCCTGCTGCAGGATTGTTGGGGATTGCGCAAGCATGCGGTGCTCACTGTATTGGGATTAATCTGGACCCGCCTGAGAATGTGGCTCTGTTTGATGAATTCCACCAAGGTAAAGCGGGTGAGCTGTTGCCTAATCTGGTCAACGTTTGGATCGGAGTCGAAGAAGAGTAGTTACTCTTCTTCAGTCGCCGCTGCTGCTGAAAAATCGTGGGTATCTCGGAATGCAGAGATTACGGCCGCCTCTGAAGATTGGGTGGGCTCAATTTGGGCCATGCTTTCGATATTGACGAATCGGCGGTTAACACCGTGGCGGCTTCCGAAAAAGGAGTAAATGCGGTGGCGGGCATCGACTTCGTCTGCCGCAACAACGTCCTTTGTGAAGGGCTGAACGATACGCCCGTTTGGGAACGTGCCGGTTGCTCTGTATGCCTGCATCGGGCCCGCCGACCCGCCTTTCCGGTTTAAGCGCACCGTTTGTCGTGGTGGGAGATGTTTGATGGTGGTCGGTGGTGTCCGGTTGCCATGCGTCGTGTGACACTGATTCTGTGTCTCCTACTCCTCGCACCTGTTGCGGGGGCTTGGTCGCTACCAGAACTGCCGGGCGTTGACGAGGAATGGGTTGTCGTTCGAGAAGACGGTTGGACTCATGCTGATTGGGTGGCTCTTCGTGGAGAAGGGTTGGAGCCGTTACGCCAACTCTCTGCCACGGAAGTTCTCGTTTGGGGTAATCATGGATCTCACCAATTGGATGAGAGTACGGTGTTGCGCGGCCCATTGGCTGATGGGTATCTGGTTGTACTAGAGCCGCGATTACCGGCGCGCGCGCAATTGGGAATTCTTTCGATGTTTGAATATGAGATGTTGCAGGCAGCAGGGGAAAATAGTGCGCTGCCGACTTCATTTGAGGTGTATGGGATCAACCCAAGTGTTTTCGATTCGGTGCCTGGTGTTTGGTGGGTTGAGCCGTTGCTTGAAACAAAAGCGAGGAATGATCTCTCATCGAGTATCATGGAAAACGGTTCGATGGATGGGCACCCGGGTTGGGATTTGGGATTGAATGGATCAGGAGTCATCATTGGTGTTGCTGATTCTGGAATTGAATTGGATCATGGGTGCTTCAGTGAAAATGCGACTGCAATAGGTGAGGTTGGTGTGAATCATCGCAAAGTTGTCCTCGTGAATACTTCCATCGATGATGGTGATCACCCTGGGCATGCAGACTACAAACACGGGACGCACATTGCTGGAACTCTGGTTTGTGATTTGTGGAATGGAAACATGAGTGAAGGGACAAGTCCTTCGCATGGCGCGCGCGTATTGTTCCAAGATGTTGTCAACGAATCTGGGTGGTCAGAACCTTCCGTGGATTGGTTACTTGCGGAAGCTGTTGCCAATGGTGCAGTCATACACTCTGATAGTTGGGGGGATGATACGGAAGCTTACACTCTGCGTAGTGCGGAGTTTGATCTGTGGCATCGAGAGGTTCCCTGGTCACTCGCGTTCATCGCGCCTGGAAATAATCCTTCGAAGTTCTATGAGCCAGCGAATGCGCGAAATGTGGTTTCTGTTGGGGGGACGATGTCTGACAACTCAACCGATCTCTACTCTTCATCTTCTAAGGGGCCAACCGAAGAAGGATTGCGTGGAAATTTCATTGTCACGCCTGCGGTAGGGATCGTCTCTGCATCTGCTGATGGTAATTTGTCGTCATTCAATGATGATATGCGCTCAAGCACGGGTACGAGTATGTCCACTCCTTTGGGCGCTTCAATCACAGCTGTAATTCAACAAATGGTGCAGGATGGTTGGTTCACCGAAGAAGGGTTTGTACCCTCGGGCCCACAACTGCGCGCGCTTCTGGCACTCTCCGCTGATTCCTTGCCCGAGGGTGTTGCTCCTGATGCAGAGCAGGGGTGGGGGCGGCCCAATCTTGCCAACCTCATCGATTATGATGAGAATTCGTCTGCAAATATTTGGATCCATGATTCCTACATGATGAATGAAACGATTCGTATGGATTTGATCAACGAATGGTTGGGGGCCAATGGAAGTCGGCCTTTGGAGCAAGTCATCGAATCAAAATGGAATGGGTCTGATGCTCAAGGTCCGTTCCTCAAGCAAGGTGAAAATACATCTTGGAATTTGACGTTGGTTCCCGGTGAAGACTTGGAAGTGATTCTTTCATTCAACCAGCGACCTTTTGGTGCGGTCTCTGATGACCTGGATATCTCAGTAATCTTGCCTAATGGAACAGTCATTGGGAGCAATGAGTCTCTCGAAGGGACCGAACATGTCCACTTGCTCGCTGACGATTTGACAGGAATAGAAAATGTGACAATCCGGGTTGATGCTGGGCTTGTTGGAATTGGAAATTACTCCGATGTTCTTGGAAGTGATGGGGATCTGTTGGGCTTTGCTCTGGCCGTGAAGGGTGTGGGTGGTGAGGTGGTCGAACCTGGACCTGAGCCCGAACCTGAGCCTGAACCTGAGCCTGAACCAGAACCTGAGCCTGAACCAGAACCTGAACCTGAACCCGACCCTAATTCTGATTCTGATAATGATGGAGTTATGGATCCTGCTGATTCTTGCCCAGATACACCAACTACTTACACTGTTGATTCCAATGGTTGTGCCAATTCGCAAAAGGATACTGATTCCGATAATGTTACCGATAATCTTGATTCTTGCCCTGGAACGATCGATGTCTCTTCTGTTGATCGATTTGGATGTTCTGATTTGCAACGGGATGGTGATGGAGATGGTGTGTTGGACTGGGCAAATTCTGATACCGATGGAGATGGTGTTTGGGATGAATATGATGATTGCCCAACAGAAACGGGGTGGGCGGCCAACCGAGGGTGTCCATCTGCTGAGAAAAGTTGGTATGAAGAAATTGATCCTGTGGCTGCAGTAATGATAATGAGTTCTTCAGTCATTGTAATCTTGGGTTTAGTTCTTCATCAGCAATGGGTAAGGCGAGAGGAAGAAAGTCAGAGTTTCACTGAGTTCTTCTTTGGGGAACAGAAAAAGGAAGGGGAGGGGGGTGTAAATTCTTCAAGAGTGTTTTTTGGTTTGGTGTTGTGTATAGGGGGGTTCATCGCTACACAGATAAGTTATGATTCAGCAAGGGTTGGTGAAACATACTCCATCTATTACGGTGCAGTTCTTTGGGGCCTATGGGAAATTCTTGCGGGGCTTTCTGGTAGTGATAAGAAAAGAAGCAATGAAGAAAGTGTTGATGAAGTGGAAGAAATTGGAGATTCTGACAAGGGTGAATCTGAGTGATTTTACTCAAAATCTGGATGTTTTCGTGAGTCGGAGCAAGGTGAACCTTCAAACCTAGGACTCGCGTGCGCGTGAGTGGCGCAACTAGCGTAAGGTGAGAAAAATGGCAGACAGACTATACATTGGAATCGATTTGGGAACATATCAATCAACGATTTCAGCAAGCAATGGAGAAGGTGGAACAGTAGAGACGATCGTGGGTAAGCCCAAGGATCCAATCGCACGAAATTTCCTCAAGCGTGACACGCTTTTCGGTGCAGATGCACTGAAGAATAAGCTCGCTTGCAACCTATACCGTCCGCTTGCAGCAGGTGTTGCTCAAGACGATGAGAACAACTTGGCAGCGGCCAAGGCTTTCGTCACTCACCTTGTCGAAAGTGTAGAGCCTGAAGATTTCGATGAAGTCTACGGCGTCATCTGTTCGCCAAGCCACATCTCATTCGTAGACAAGAGCAATCTCGTCTCGATTCTGCGCGGCCAGGTCAACGCGATCATGGTCGTCTCCGAGCCGTTCGCAGTCGCATATGGTCTTGGCGAAATCGGTGGCAGCATCGTTGCTGACATCGGTGCAGGAACCACAGACGTTTGCCGAATGTACGGAACATTCCCGAACGAAGATGATGAGTGCACACTCGAAGAAGCCGGTGATTGGATCGATGAGGAACTCAAGAGTCTGGTCGAGAAGAAGTACACCGGGGCACAACTCACCAAGGACATGGTCCGACAGTGGAAGGAAGCCGGTTCATACATCGGTGATGACCGAGAGATGATGGTCGAACTCAGTGTAGATGGTAAGAAGCAAGTCGTCGATATTGGTGACTTGGTCGGTATCGCTTGCACCGGTCTTGTGACACCTCTGGTTAACGCGATCAAGGGCATCGTTGCTGGTGCTGACCCAGAATACCAACCCATCATGCGAAACAACATCATTCTCGCCGGTGGCGGTTCACTAATCGAAGGATTGGCGGATGCGGTCGCTGAAGGATTGGCTGACATCGGTGATGTCAGTGTTTGGTGTGCTGAAGAGCCTGTCACAAAGGTGGCTGAAGGTGCTCTTGCACTGGCTGGCGACATGCCTGATGACCAATTTACCTCAATCAACTGAGAACAATGGTTCGGTGGACCCCATAGGGGTCCCAGAAGCGGCTTTTGGCCCCCTGTCCAATGTGA
>CALCEF010000170.1 GCA_937901365.1 uncultured euryarchaeote
TTGCAGATGTCATCGAGCATGATTTGGAAGGTGGGGCATTTGCTCGCTGGCGGCGAAGACGCAACGAGCACCCTCAACTTGTAGCAAATACCGCCAAAACATCAGGTGCGAGCATATTGCACATTACAGATCAAGAGCAAGCTCACCTGATACCAGAGAATTGTGATTTGCCTGTCAGCATCACCGTACACGACTTGTTCCATTTGGAGCCACGCAGAATATCGACATCACACGGCAAGGTGAAAATCGGTGACCAATCTCCTGGGTTCCTTCGCAGTCGCGATTTATCCCATCTTAGAAGAGGACTTGAGAGAGCAGATTTGCTCATTTGTATCTCAGAAGCCACCGCAGACGAAGCACGCGAATTGTGGCCTGAAAAATCCGTTGCAGTCGTACCACACGGTATTGATGTGGGTGGATATGACCCATTTTCACATCCATTGCCCAACCCTGAGGGCCTCGACACCGCCAATGTCAATCTACTCTGTGTGGGTAGTGAAGAACCGCGAAAAAGAATTGATTTCCTTGTCGAAGTTCTAGGCAGCCTTCCATCCCATATTCGAGAGGACACCATCCTCCACAAGGTCGGTGCCGAATCCAGTAAGAAATCGAAGGCTAAATTATCGAAGCGAGCCAAAGATTTGGGTGTAAAATTGCGATGGGTTGGTCGCCTATCCGATATCGATCTTTGTGGCTATTACCAGCATTGTGATGCTCTATTATTCCCCAGTGTTGCTGAAGGATTTGGTTTACCACCGCTTGAGGCAATGGCCTCGGGGTGCCCTGTTCGTGTTGCCGATATGCCCGCTCACAACGAGGTAGCACCTCAAGAATGGCTACTACCACACGACAGTATCGATGCATGGGTCGATGCGATTGTTGAATTATCCTCTAAAGACGGTCGAAGACAACCCAATGAAATTGCCCTAAAGCGAGCCGCAGAATTTAGCATTGAAAATTGGTCAGCAGCAATCGCTGATGCTTGGGCAGGTCTCTAGATTCTTTGAACTGTATAGCGATAATTGCTTTAACCGCCCTATGGGCGGTTGGGTTGTGCTTCGTGTCTCTGAACTGACCAAGGGCTTCGGCTCTGGTCCCAATCGTCTTGAGGTTCT
This sequence comes from uncultured euryarchaeote, assembly GCA_937901365.1. Classification (GTDB taxonomy): domain Archaea; phylum Thermoplasmatota; class Poseidoniia; order Poseidoniales; family Thalassarchaeaceae; genus MGIIb-P. Next base: position 1,116 of record CALCEF010000170.1, read on the forward strand.
CAAGGGAATCGATCTTGAGATTCAACCCGGCGAACTCGTGGCACTCATGGGACCCTCTGGGTGTGGGAAATCGACGCTCCTGAACATTATTGGCGGATTATTGCCTGCTGAGAGCGGCGAAATCAATCTGAAATCTCGCTCTTATGGGCTGCGAAACCCTTCCTCTGTAGTTGATGTTCGACGGAACCTCGTCGGTTGGATTTTCCAAGATTTTCACCTACTAGATCATCTCTCGGCGTTAGATAATGTCGCGATGGCCCTAGAAATCTCAGGTGTCCCTTCCAAAGAAGCAGAAGAGCGAGCTCGAGATGCTCTGGCTCGGGTCAATCTCAGCGATCGGATGGACCACATCCCTGACCAACTCTCTGGCGGTCAGCAACAGCGTGTCGCTATTGCACGTGCAATTGCTGGCAACCGTCCACTGTTGCTCGCAGACGAACCTACAGGCAACCTTGACATTGCATCAGGTGCAGATGTTTTGCGTCTGTTCAAATCCCTGTGCCATGATGAAGAAAATCCAATTTCGATTCTGATGGTCACCCACGATCCTGATTTGGCCAGCCAAGCCGATCGCATGCTCCTATTGCGTGACGGAACAGTCGCAGCCAGCGATATCCGTTCTGCTTGGGGCCTAGATGAAGAAGGAGGCGAGGAAGAATGACCGATTCAACCCTCGACACTCTGGAAAAGATTAGCAGACCTGCTCAACCTTACATTTTCAGAAAATTTAGCGGTTTGGGGAAAAAGGTCCGTGATTTACCCGACAATTTGCGATTGGCTGCTCTTGGGGCATGGCGAGGTCGCGAGCGTGGAATGGCGGTCTTTGCGGGCGTCTTCCTTTCGAGTTTGGTGATTACCACAGTATTGGCATACGGTGTCGGTCTTTCTCAAGCATTTTTCGAGGGCTTCCTTGAAATCAACGTCTTTGATGCCAAGGTCGAATTCAACCAGGAACCCAGTTACGACGACCTCGACGGTTGGAGCAACAACACCTCACATTTGCTCGAGGTCTGTGATGAATTTACTGAGATGGATGAATTCTCCGATTGTACCGTCGTCTTTGGAAAGAAGGGACTGCACAGCGGATTCGATTTTGGTAATGAGAACGTTTTCAATGCGGTTCCGTTAATGATGCAAGAAGTCAATTCTACGGATTCTGATCGAACGTGGGATGCCGAAGGTATGTGGGATTATCAATACACAACTGGACCACCTGTGGCCGATACACGTGCCATCGCTTTACTCGGACCTGGCGCCTTTGATGGGGTGATTGCAGATCGAATTTCTGAGAATATCATCTACGAAAGGGGTGAATGGAAATCTGCTGCAGAAGTAGAGGCTGAGCGTGGCGTTTACATCCCTTCAGATATCGCTAGCCTTGCTAATGCAGAATTTGGGGACAACCTGTCGAGATTGTCATTCGCTTACACCTCTGAAACTGCTTATCCCGGTGAAATGGATGAGGAAGATTGTGATGGCGAGATTCTGATTATTGCAGAGACTGGTTTCATGCATTGCCAGCACACAATTACAATTGAAAATGTCACGATTCTAGGAATTTACGAACCTTGGCCACAGAGCAACCCAACGCTGGCAGCCAACCCGATTTACACCACTTGGTCAGTCCTCAATGATACCCAGCAAAAAGCCCTCATCGACAACGACCACATCTACCTTGGTTTGACCTTAGATCGTTCACTTCTTCCCACTTCTTCGACTGCAGATGCCGCAGATTGGTTGGAAGAATTGGGTCGCTCAGTAATGTATGAGGAAGGGGATGATGGCGAGCGCGTCAATCGTGCTTATGGGAGTGGTGAAGTCGAGATTTACTACATCGATATCATCAGCGGCACTATTCTGTTCCTCAACATCTTCCTCGGTTTGATTCAGGCCTTTGATTACATCATCATGATTCCAATCGTGGTTCTTTCTCTCTCGGTACTGGTCTACGGATTGGTCCTTTCATTAGAGCAACGCAGACGCGAGATTTCGATCCATCGTGTGATGGGCGCCACTTCCAAAGGGTTACGCGGAATGGTCCTGTTGGAACTCGCAGTCATTGCCACAGTGGCTTGGTTCCTTGGTTATCTCCTAGCGTTACCGGCTACTGTGACGGTCCTCGCGAGTGTTGGTTTCATGCAATTTGAACCACTGGGTTTCACCGTTAATCCGAGGCTCAGTTTTGCAGCGACCATGTTCACCGCCATGACCACTCTAGGATTGGCTCTCATTTTCGGTCGCAGTCGCACCAAGGATTTCATGGAACTCGAAATCGACGAGGGAGTCAGCAAGGTGCAGAAGGTCGCCAAGCCCAAGGTTTGGCTACATTGGCTCCTGTTCTTGGTTGGTTCATTGGGTGCCATTGATACTTGGATGGAGATGAATGGCAGCGAAGATGGCCT
>CALCEF010000171.1 GCA_937901365.1 uncultured euryarchaeote
GTTCTGCCCAAACAGAAGCGAGAGTTTCCAGCAGATTTGGGAATTGCAAAGCCGCAGTCATACAAACTGCCAACAATCTAGACCATTGGGCGGCTGGAACCACAATCCGGACAGCGCTGTGTTTCCTCATCTGCATACTCGTGATTGCACGCCGGACAACTGGCGGCCAGCGTTTTGCCACCGACCAATAGTGACTCGTTTTCTTCTGCAGAAACCAAGACCAGGCGACCATCTCCTACATCCTCGACCTCGTAACGACCAGCCCCGCCCATCTGCAACAGAATGTCTGGTGGGAAGGCCACAGTACCAATGTCGTCGACAATCAGTTCGCGTGATTCTGCAAGATCGTGAACTTCGAAGTCGGCACCGTGCTGGGCGACAAAACGTCCGTCTCTCAACTCTAGGCTTCGGTCACAGAATGCTGCAACCTCTGCACTGTGAGTGACGATGAGGAAGGCAACTCCCTTGTCTTTGTGAAGGTCCTTGAACAGTGCAAGGACCTCTCGACTGGTGATTGGATCCAACGCACCTGTGGGCTCATCAGCGAGAATCAGGCGGGGATTGGTAATCAAGGCGCGAGCGATGGCGACACGCTGTTGTTCACCGCCCGACAAAGTTGCGGGCAAACCCTTGGCGCGATGCCCCATACCGAGTTCATCCAACAACTCTTGAGCACGTTGTTTGGCTTCCTTAGGGGACACGTTTTGGTGACGCAATGGTTGAGCCACATTGTCTAAGGCTGACAAATGTGGCAATAGGTTGCCCTCTTGGAAGATGAATGAGACTGTGCGCTGACGCAACTCAACCAATTCTTGACCGGTTAAGCGGGTCATGTTTCGACCATCGAGAGCGACGTTGCCAGCACTGGGTTTCATCAGGCCACCCAGGCACTTCAGCAGGGTCGATTTACCCGACCCTGAGGGGCCCACAACAGCCACGGCTTCACCGGGCTTGACTTTGACATGCAAGCCACGCAATGCGACGACGTTGCCGTCTTCCGCCTTAGATTCATAGACATGATACAGCGCATTAGCTTGGAGGATTGCGTCTGAATCTAACGACATTTTCACTCCCCCTTGAGGACGCTAGCCAAATCAGAGCGCAGCGCCTTGCGCGTGGTAAACAACAGTGCTGTGACAACAGCGGCGAATACAGCGAGGGCAACAAGACCCAATTCCATCCACGGCCATACCAATTCTCGACTTATGATCGAACTCTCACCGCCAAGGAACAGTTGGAAGATGAATCCGAATACATTGAACAAACCATTGAACGACAGTGCGAGGCCCATGCCCAACAGCATACCCAAAGCCATTGAGACGATGATGATTGAAAGAATCTCGAATAGAACCAAGCGGATGATTTGGTTGGGACTTGCTCCAATCGCTTGTAGAACTGCCAACTCCTTCTGGCGTTGGTTCAGAACCAATGAGAGGAAGACGAAGGCCGAGGCCACAGCTGCAACACTCGCAACGATGAACTGTAGTGTCAACAATCCAGGCGTACCAAAGATGAGCCCACCGTTTCTCTCCACGTCATCATGTGCAGTTGCCCAATCCTGGGCACTATCGAATCTAGTATCGGCCTCCAAACTGACGCGCAGCGCACTCAGATCATCTCCACTGATACCATCTACACTGACAATCCACGTTGTTGCCACCATGTTGTCAACACGTGCATTGCCCATCAAATCACGATAACCGGATTCGCCGATGATGATGCTACTACCCATCTCGCCAGTCGCGACACCGGGGATGAATTCGTGGGTGCCTATGTAGCGCAATGTCGTGTTATGTGGAGTTGTTTCGAGGGTCATGGAAGAGAAATTGAAGGTTCTTTCCTCCCATGTGAAATTGATGTCTTTTGATCTTGAGTCTCCTACCGCGAGTAGTTCATCACCTCCATCTGAACTACCTCCTCTGTACGAACCCCAGAGATCGAGGTCGTAGGCTGCATCTTCTCCAGCGGTGAAGCCACCGCTCTGGTATGCAGTCATGGCTGCCGCCACATCATCTCCGGGAATCGCTTGAGGGAACCAACGTAAGACATCGGCACTTTCGTCCATCAGTACGTACGCGGCTATTCCTTCACCATCTTCTGGAATTAGAGTCAATAGCGGCACATGGACAGCAGTTACTGTCACATCACGCCCACTGATTTCTGCAATAGCAGCTTCGACTTCATCCGAGGTGTTGTCTTGAGACATCACGACCTGAAGATCGCTACCAACGGAAACATCGGCGGTTCTCTCATCGACCAAAGTTCCCGTGTATCCTTGGACGGCAGCCAATGTCACAATCGACAAAGTGAGCAACATAATCACAGCGAGCCGATTGACGGATTCTGTCGAGCCGCTGCCTTTCAGTCCACGCTTTACGTCAGAAAGCAATGGTGAGCGGCTAAAGAAGAACTGCATGATTCTAGGCCCTGCAGCACCCAACCGGCCCAGCAACAATGCCCCACCAATCCACAACATGAAGGGGCCGAAGATGTTGACCAGACCTTCGACAAACCAACTGGAAATCAGGCCATCTTCGCTGCCATTCATCTCCATCCAAGTATCAATGGCACCCAATGAAC
>CALCEF010000172.1 GCA_937901365.1 uncultured euryarchaeote
CATTGGGATGACGCCCTGCTTGACGATGCGCCGCAGGCCATTGGCGCCTGTTCCAAGATGGAATGACTCCTCCTTCAGCATCGGGCCCATACTCGCGGCCAGCGGCTTGAACGAAGAGGTCGAGAGCATCTTGAGTTGGAATTTACCATCGCGGTCGATGAAGTGGGTAAAGCAAAAGAAATCCAACCAATGATCGATTGGCTCGTTAAAGGAACCAAGGATTCGCCCGCGGTCTTCCTCTCCACGGATTGGGTTCCCCATCGAATTTCGCTCGAGCAATTTCATCGCTTCGCGGACTCCTTGCTCGCCAAAGAACGTGCAAAGAACGTATGCCATCTGCCAGCCGTGACGCTGCTCTTCACACATGATTCGAAGTGCAGATTTGCGATCATATTCAGTTGGTGCGGATTCCAAAAGGTGGTGTTGTTGTTCAACACTGGCAAATTCAGTGTCGCCCTGAACCGTCACCATCGACACAATCGCATCTCGGATGTTCTGTTGTGGGACTTGCATTCTACGTTCCCATTTCGGCATGCCTTCAAAGTCACCAAACTCAATGGTGTCTCCAGCGGTGTCCCAATCGAATTTGATGTCGAATGTGTAATCTCCCAACCAACTGGGGTCGAATCCAATTCGAGTTTGCCATTCTTGGAACTCTGAAATCCACGCCTCAAAGTTCGGTGTATACGTCTCGACGATTTCTGTCGTGCTCATGACGCCTCCGAAGGAGGCGTAGTTCAAGAAACCGACGCTACCTGAATTTTCGGATTACTTTCCAGAGAAGCGCGGTGTTCGTCGCTCAACATACGAAGCAATCCCTTCTTTTGCATCCTCAGATTGGAAGAGATCAGATTGTAATTCCCTCTCCAATGCGAGGTGATATTCAAGAGGAATTTCAATTCCACTCTGCACACTTCGCTTGATGTTTCCAATCGCTTTGGCCGCGGCCAGAGGTAGTGTGAACTGTCCTGCATAATCGATGACATCTTGTCGGAATTCATCGAGGTTCATGCTGTCGTATAGGTCGTGTACCAAATCCATTTCTTTGGCTTCTTCAAACGAAAACTTACGGCCAGTGACCATGATTTCCATGGCTCTTGCCTTACCGACCAAACGTGACAAGCGTGCAGTGCCTCCAGTGCCAGCGAGAACACCTAGAGCAACTTCGGGCAATCCAATTTGGAAATTACCCTTCAAGGCGATTCGAATATCAGCCGCCATTGCAATCTCAAGACCGCCACCGACGGTGTGCCCGTTGAGTGCTGCAATCACTAACTTTGGCGTTTGCTCAAGGCGAGAAAGAGTTTCGTTTGCATGCAGGCAGAAGAAGTACTTGTATCTCGGACTCAAGCTGTTCAGGTAGTTGATACTCGCTCCAGCAGAGAAGAATTTTTCACCGTGCCCAGTCAACAAAATCACGCTGACATCACCATCAAAACGAGCGTTGAGAATTGCTTGATCGATGTCCTCCCACATTTCACGAGTGTAGGTATTGACGGGTGTCTTTCCTTCAACGAGGGGCTTACCGTCAGAATCGGAGATCAGTTCGATTACTGCAATTCCATTGTCGGTTACCCCGTAATTGACGAGGCTGTTAGGCATGGCTTCCATCTTTGGCCAATTGGTCATACCATTGCCGAATCACAGCAGGCATATCAAATCGCCGCCGTAGGCGGCTTATCGATTCACAGGCTCTTTTCAGAGGACACGAATTGTCTCCGACCATCCATTACATGCAGAATTTCAGAGTGAACAGCAACTCGATTTGGACCTAGGAATTCGACCCCTGGGAGATAACCCGAACAAACTCCGGAGGCCACGAAAATCGCATCATCGGAAGTGCAGAGTTCATCACGCCCCCAAATTCGATCTACATCATCACCAACCATTTCCGCGGCACGCCTGGAATGATCCTCGTTGGTGGTTACAAGTTGCCCTTCAAAATGGCCACCAAGACCCCGAAGAGCAGTGGCTGTAATCACACCTTCAGGAGCAGCTCCAATTCCCATCAGCATGTCGATATCGGAGTTGGGATCTGCGGCATTGAGTGCAGCCGAAACGTCTCCGTCACCGATCAAAGGTACACTCACATCCAATGCGCGTAATTCTTTGATGAGTTTCTCGTGTCTTGGCCGATCCATGACGACGACCTTGAGATCGGAAGCCTTCCTGTCCAGAGCTGAACATGCCGCCTCGATATTCCAGTCCGTTGATGCTTCAAGGCTGAGTACACCATTCAATTCAGGGCCGCCCGCGATTTTGTCCATGTAGCAATCGGGTGCGTGTAGAAGCGCCCCTCGTGGAGCCGCTGCGAGTACTGCGATTGCATTGGGTGAATCGGTCGCACAATTGTTTGTGCATTCCAACGGATCTACTGCGATGTCAATTTTCGGCGCACCGTCTACACCTTGGAGGCTGCCCAGCGGCTCCCCAATATACAGCATCGGAGCATCGTCTCGCTCGCCTTCACCAATCGCAACTCGACCATCAAAGGGAACTGAGTCGAACACCGCTCGCATGGCTTCTACAGCCGCGCCATCAGCCTTTTTTCCATCTCCTCTACCTCGCCACCTTGCTGCAGCAATTGCAGCCTCTTCACATGCGCGCAGAAAGTAGTCCGCCAAGTCAGACGTACTCGTCATGTCAAGTGCGAGAGCGAGGGGGTTCTCAATCCTGTGCCTCTGCCTTACGCTTTTCCAAAACGCGAATATCTCGAATTTTTGTGCTTGGATATTGTCCCTCTGAATCCTTCTCAAGAGACTTGACCATGTCCCATGCACATAGCAAACCTGTCGAGACTCCGCATAGAGCCTCCATCTCAACACCTGTTTTCCAATGTGCGCTCACACTCACAGTGCAGCGCAAATTGTCTCCTTCCCAATCCCAAGTCACTGAACACCCTTCAATTGGGATGATGTGGCAATGGGGGATGGCTCGAGGAGTTTCTTTGACCGCTTGAATAGCGGCGACCATACTGGCTTCCAATACATCGCCTTTGGTCACCAATCCATTGCGAATTGCATCTGCAGAATCAGATGAGAGTTCAAGCACTCCAGTCGCTACAGCAGACCGAGCAACGATCGGTTTGTGGCCAACTGGAACAATTGCATCAGTCAACCCAAACCCTCCTTCCATTGCGTACCATCTGCACGCACTTCCTTCTTCCACAGGGGGGCTTGTTTTTTCAGTTCGTCGATGAGCCATGAACAAGCTTCGAACCCTTCGCGGCGATGAATACTTGCGACATGGATGCATACAATATCTTCACCAGGCAATACAACACCTGTTCGGTGACTCATTGCAATACTATGAACACCGAATTTTTCGATCGCTTGAGATGCAAGTCCGTGCAATACTTCAGGTAATTTTTCTGCCCATGCATCAAATTCGAGACGGTGTACTTCTACACCCTCATCCACACCTCTTGTCAAACCGAGAAAAGAGACAATGCTGCCGCACCCTTCGGTGTCCAATTCAGAGCGAAGGGCATCGGAATCGAGTTCTTCTGGCGCGTCTTTGATTAGAATTCGTCCCATACCTTACCCGCTGCCTGTAATTTCCAATCTCACGCATGGCATTCATCAGTATTCCGCACAATTGCCTAAATACTCCAACACGAGGCCCAATCATGGCCGATGCATTCCGCGAGAAGGCAACCCCCGGGGTTGTACCTGCGCTTCAATCGGGTCCATCACATGATCGACCGATTTTCGATGGGACAAAATTGAACGTCATCGATGACCTGTGCGTAGGTTGCTCCTACTGCCTAATGGCGTGCAAAGATGACGCTCTTATCGTGGAAGGATTGTGCGAGGTCATCCTCGAGAATTGCACGGATTGTCTGCGTTGTCTGATGTGGTGTCCAACCGGTGCCTTGGTCTACTCCTGAGGCGGTATCATGACCGAAAAGAAACGCGTCGTTGTCATTGGTAGTGGCATTGGTGGTCTAACTTCGGCAGTCAAGTTGGCGCATACTGGAAATTACGATGTTCAGGTTTACGAACGCCTTTCTTTTGCCGGGGGGCGCTTTACACAGCACGACCATGATGGGTATGCGGTACCTACTGGAGCTGTCCATATGGTCCCGCATGGAATGAAGGGTCCATTTGCCAAGATGATGCTCGGTAAGAGGAGTAAAGGGGGGTTGGAACTAGGCCGGCATGGTGTTGAGTTTCTACCTTCGATGAAGTTCGCATGTCGGAACATCAACGGCGTTCATCAAGGCTCAAATGGGCCGATGGAAATCATGCGGTGGTTCCCTTTCAAAGACACACTGAATCTACCCAGGCTCCTCCTCGCGCGCGCGAAGAAACCCGCTGGACCGGGAGAAACTCTAGATGGAGAAACTTGGATGCGTCAACGGTTTTCCGATCCATTCGTTGATTTCCTAGACGCCTTCATCAATTTCGCTGCAAGCGTTCGCTTCTATCAGATGCCGGCATCGACAACTGTGCGAATGATTCAGAATTGCTTTTGGTCGGACCGGCCCCATGTTCCCAAAGGTGGTTGCAAATCAGTAATCGATGCACTGCGTAAGGATTTGAAAGAACACGGCGGGCGCCTCAAACTCAGTCATGAAGTTTCAGAAATTATTCCTGGTGACGAGGAAGCAGCGACCAAGGGACACCGTTTCGCAGTGGGCATCCGTCGGCGCGGACGTGAAGATGCGACTTGGGTTGGTGCCGATGCAATCATTCACAATGGAGGTCATCCAAACTTGTTGGATACCCTCTCTGATGACTTCCACATTGAGGGCGAGATACGAGATCGAATCAATCGAACTCAAGCTGCAGGAGGCATTGGATTCGTCTTTGGTCTGGATGATGAAATACCCCACAGGGATAGTGGTGTTACCATGCTGCCTGGACTGAGTAGGGTTGGTGGTTACGTGATTCCTACCTTTTCAGATCCTTCTTTGGCCCCCAAGGGTAGACACATGATGATTACACACCAATTTGTTCCCAAATCTGACATCAAGGCTGAAATCAAGCGAGGGCGCGAAGAATTGTATTCCTCTCTGCCTTGGCTTGAGAAACATGGTGAAGAGATTGCAGTCCATTCCTATCATCGAAATTGGCCTTGCAACCGAACCCCTCAGGGATCAGAACTGCCGAGTGATGTGGGTGTAGAGGGCATCCGTTTGGTAGGTGATGGCGTCAAAGGCCATGGCTGGATGATGATTGAAGGAGTCACCTCCAATGTACCCAGTGCGTTGCGAGGAATCGAGTCGTCCCTGCGAAACTAATTCAAATCGGGGCAGGTTCTAGCGTTGTGGCCCATTTTTCCACAATTACTGCAAGAACGAGTTCCCCGCATTGCGATTTTCCTCCACCTTTTCTCAGCAGCCGCAGGGTTGATTGACGGGCATGTGCGAACGTTGTGACCCACTTTACCACAAGCGCTGCAAATACGCCGACCATCCTTACGTGGCGCCTTTTCTCGTAATTCTCTGCGCGCCGCCGCTTCTGGATTCTCTTGCGGGCAGGTTCGCGAATTGTGCCTAGGATCTCCACAGATTCCACATGAACGTGAAAATCGATTCCGTTCTCGTAGAGCCCGCCTACTGGCGGCTTCCGAATTTACTTCTGGACACGTTCTCACATTGTGGCCCGATTCGCCACAAGAGGTGCACACACGACCCGCTTTCGCCACGCAGTCACTTTGGCAGTTCGATTTATGATGCTATGGTTTCGCTGAAAATTATTGATTATTGACGATGTTGTAACGACGGTGGTTTGAAGGATGTTCGTGATATCCCCCCCATATGGACAAAGCACTCCTTGAAGCCACAGCAGCAGCATTGGTCGCACCCGGCAAGGGAATTCTGGCAGCGGATGAGAGCAATGGAACGATGACGAAGCGCCTCGAGGGCGTCGGCCTCGAATCTAGCGAAGAGGCGCGCCGTGCTTACCGTGCCAACTTGTTTGCGACGCCTGGCTGCGAATCAGCAGTCAGCGGAGTCATCCTATACGACGAAACCATTCGACAGAACATGGATGATGGGACTCCAATTCCTGACTACCTAAACTCGCGCGGTATTCTGCCTGGGATCAAAGTCGACACGGGTACAATCGATCTAGACGGTTGCCCAGGTGAGAAGGTCACCAAAGGTATTGAGGCTGAACCCGAAAATGGGTGGGCTGATTTAGGCACACGTTGCGCTGAATATTTTGCCATGGGTGCGCGGTTTGCAAAGTGGCGTGCGGTGATTAAGGTCGAACCAGGTTATGCTCCACACGGACATGTGATTCCCAGTAAGCAGTGCTTAAGCGAGAACGCAAATGCTCTGGCAAAATACGCGAAAATATGTCAAGATGCAGGACTTGTCCCAATCATCGAGCCAGAAGTACTGATGGATGGCACTCATGATTCAAATGACTGTGCTAAAGCAACACATGAGATATTCGAAGCAACTTGGGCTGCGTGTAAAGAGCAGGAGGTTCATCTTCCAGGCGCTCTGCTGAAACCAAATATGATTGTCAATGGTAGAGCACTG
>CALCEF010000173.1 GCA_937901365.1 uncultured euryarchaeote
GATGATTGATTCATTGCATCGGTAAATCTTAGGAAATACCATGATGAATCATAGAATGTATCCATCGTATCTGTTTCACGTTTTGCAGCAGAACCACAACTCGGGCACTCCGTGTTGACAAAACCGTCATGTGAGGCCAATGGATTGCCAGATTGTCCTTCTGTGAATACGACATCTAGAGGCAATTGCACCGGTAAATCATCTTGAGGAACGGGGACGATTCCACAACTATCGCAGTGGATAAATGGGATGGGTGTACCCCAAAAGCGCTGCCGGCTAAGTAACCAATCTTTCAAACGATATTGGATGGTTCCGGCACCCATTCCTTCGTTCTCTAAGGCCTTAACAACCGCTGATTTTGCTTCATCACCATACAGTCCATCAAAGCCAGTTCGGCCCGAATTGATCATCCATCCCAATCCTTCGAAGGCGCGTCCAGTTACTTTCGGATCTTTCCCTTCTTCTTCTGAAAGAACCTGCACGATTGGAATGTCGTATTTCTTAGCAAAGTCGTGATCTCGCTGATCATGTCCAGGCACTGCCATCACCGCACCTGTTCCATATGATGCGACGACGAAATTACCTGCGTAAATTGGAATCTCTTCACCTGTTAATGGATTCACAGCATGGCGACCGAGGAATACTCCTTTCTTGTCTCGAAGCATATTGATACGATCAAATTCTGAAATCCTTGCACACTCATCAGCAAGTTCACGGAATCGTGATTCAAATTCGGTGCCCGATACTAAGGGTTCACAAAGTGGATGCTCGGGTGCCAACGTTACGAATGTCACTCCGAAAATGGTGTCTGGCCGAGTTGTGAATGCCTTGATGATTTCATCACTACCGACAATCGGAAAGTGGATGTCTGCTCCATGAGAACGTCCAATCCAATTCCGCTGCATTGTTTTGACGTTGTCGGGAAATTCGATGTGATCCAATTGGTCGAGTAACTCATCAGCATATTTGGTCATCTTTAGCCACCAACTTGGAAAATGCTTCTGCCTTACTTCACCGGCGCATCTCCAACAGCGGTTGTTTTTGACCTGCTCATTTGCCAATACAGTGTCACAAGAGTCGCACCAATTGGTTGGTGCAGTTCGGCGTTCAACCAAACCCATTTCGTAGAACTTGAGGAAAATCCATTGGTTCCAATGATAGTATGTTGAATCGCTTGTGGCCAGCTCTCTTCGCCAATCATAGGAGAACCCCATCCGTTCCAAATCAGATCGGATGCTTTCGATATTCGACCAAGTCACATCATGAGGATGTCCGCCTATTTTCTTTGCAGCATTTTCCGCAGGCATCCCAAATGAATCATAGCCCATCGGATAGAGCACGTTATACCCTGATAATCGGCGAAATCGAGCCATGCTGTCTCCAATACTGTAATTTCGAACGTGACCCATGTGCATTTTTCCGCTCGGATAGGGGAACATTTCCAAACAGTAGAATTTCGGACGACTGGAATCGACCTCACTTTCGAAGGCCTTTGCTTCATTCCATGCAGACTGCCAGCGCCTTTCAATTGCTGCTGGGTCGTAGTCCATGATGGCCTCTCCTCACGTGTGCGTGCACCGAAGGTGCACGTTCGGCCAATTGAGGGGTCCTATTGAATCAACCGCTAATCATGCCCTCACTCGGGCTTAACGTCGTAGTCATTGCTGTTCACCAAGAAGATCGCTTCGCGGGTCAACTGGTATCTATACCGCATGCCAACCTTCTCCCTTTCCACCAGACCAAACTTCTCAAGTGTGCGCAGATGATGGCTCACCAATTGCTGGCTCGCCTCAAGGCGAACTGCCAATTCTTTCTGACTCAGGTTCACAATGTCATTTTCCGTGGCGTCAAGAAGGCGGAGAATCTTGCCCTGCAAACTGTTGGGGTCCGGCGTGAGCAAAGGTACGGGCAACTCATCATCATCGAGTGTGGGTTGAATGCTGGCCGGATAAAAGCGAACCAAACGGCCGTCCTTCCGTCTCCAAACCCTCTCTTCTCCTTGGAGGTGTTTGAGGTGGTGTGTGAGTTGCCCATTGCTCATTCCAAGAGCCCCCAGCAAAGCTCGGAAGTGGACACCCGGATTTGCCGTTAGATAACCCATGATACGTCCACGCTGGTATTCGCCATCATGTTCACCCATTCGACGTACCATACCGACGAGACCTACGCCGACCTGCAACGCAGGGATGCGAATCCATTCGGTATTCCCCAGATAGAGGAGGGTCATCAGTGAAAGAGACGTGGTCGCGACGACTGCTGCTGAAGTTGGCGCATATGTGATGATTTGATCAACCACTGTTGGAGGTGGAGATTGCGGACTCACTGGTGCAACGATTTCGGGCGCGGTTTCAGTTTCATCCAATGTCTGACTGATGATGATGCCAGACCATGCTGCACAGTCACCAGATGCTTCGCTAGATTGTGTGGCGTAGGTTCCACTCAAACCTGGTGTGGGAGACCAATCTTCATACTGGAGATGACTGATGAAACTGTGCTCAATACCAATTGTATCTGTGAGCAACCAGCATCCTTGCCCGGACGTTGTAACATAATTCCAGTGACCTGAAATGATGATTTCATCCAACACTTCCTCTTGATTCTCTTCATTGGATGGCTCGGGTTGGAGATCTTCGGGGTTTTCATCAACCATGTCTGCTACATGGGCCCCATCGTATGTGTGAGCGATTTGGGCGCTGAATGTTGGGACTGAAGTTGTTTGAATTGTCAAATGCCAAATGCCTTGTTCTAATTCCACGCCGTTTTCTACAAATGGAACTTCAATAGTTGGCCACGTATATCCTGATTGTGGTTGAATTGCAAACTCATGCCCTGCCAAGTCATTACAGTCTTCAGCCCAGATTTGGATGGGGGATTGGCCGGACAAACCGAGTTGTAGTTCTAGGGAACAATCGGTTGGCCAATAGAGGTTGAATGAATCCAATCCTGTATTGTAAATCGACAAATCGAATGTGATTCGTTCTTCCAAAGTATCAGCTGACAAAACCGCCAAATTTGTCACAGAAAAGCGGATGTCTGTTGTGTCCTGCTGGTTCATTCCACAAGCTGGATCTTCTCCACTGTTTTCATACAAGAATGATTGAGTTGCGACAAGCTGATGATCTGGTTGGTTCAATACCAATAGGTGAACACCATCATCAATTTCACAACCGTCGGAATTTGTGTAGTCCCAACTATCTGAGGCAAGTATATGCGATGTTTGTGGTGCAATTTTTTGTTCCAGCCCTGATGGCGGACAAGAGCGGGTTCCTCTGGTGTCGTAGACGATTTCACCATCCGGCGAGATTACATGCATTTCAACAATACATGTGTCCTCATACAACAGTTTGGCCGGAGAATCTGCTGAATTCTCTAGTGTGAAATACCAACCGAGTTGTTCTCCCAAATCAAGTGATGCAATGGGGTTCAAATTGGCGATTGGGTTTGTTGGTGTTTTCGTATACGTTGTATCTACATTGGTTGTTGCGCCCTCGACACCGGTGAGTGCGTATGAGATTGTATGTTCACCGTCAACAGCGTCGCCAAAGTTCCATTCGGTCCAACCAAGGTGCATCTGGTGCCCAGCATCTATTGGTCCTGTGCCACATGGAATTGAGGTTAGCACGTTTGTTTGTACTCGACAATTCTCATCGAATGGCAGTTCAATTGTACTCTTGCCTGAATTGACCAAAGCGAGGTGAATCATTGCAGGCATGGCGGATGTGTGGCCGAACTGATCTCCAACGGTTTCTGAAAGGGTTGCTTGAAGATGAAGATTTTCAGGCATATCGATTGTGCGGTGAAGTATGACTGAATCCGTTGCTGTGAGGTCTACTTCCGGTTGTGTGAATTCGAATTCAATTTCACCGCTTGGCGCATCACTCCAATCCCATGTCCATGTTGAAAGAATGCGTTCCTGACCAGATTGAATCGTCATTGCCCGGCTTTGTGTTGGGCAAATTCGCTCATCAGCAAGATCGAGTTCCCACGCTCCATTTGTCACAACCAAATCAAATGGACAAGCGGGGTTATAGGTCAGTTCTCTTGCGTTATCTGCATGATTTTTGACCCTCAGTGTTACTTCCAAATCTGAGGAGTCCGAAAAATACAATCCGTTTTGCGGGGCATCGATTTCAACTCGTAATTCGAGGCCGTTTTCAGCTGGTTCTGCAACAGCAAGTGGGGCGAGTACCATCAAAATCAACAGTGCAGCCAGAGATGCCGGCCTGAAGTTAACTCCCCGCAGCATACGCTCCGCCCCGAATTGTCAGCAAAGCCCTCCCGTTTGAAACCATTGGCACCCCCTTTAGGGGGGCCAATGAGTATCCGAACCATTGATTGGCTGCCTACGAATCGGCAATCATGGTCCTCGCCGATGGGGAATTCGACGTCTCCGTAGGAGACGATGGTGTCGAAGTATGGGTGACGCAAATGGGCCCTTGGGCCAATATGAATACGGCATTTATTGACCGAGAAAACAACATTGCAATCGTCATCGATCCATATGACGGAGCGGGATGGATTCGTGCACTAAAGGCAGAAGGTCTGGAACCGACTCACATTCTTCTGACACATACCCACAAAGATCACACTGCAGGTGTGAAGGCCATGCGCAATGCCTATCCAAAAATCGAGGTGTGGGGGCATGAGGAATCCGTTTCACCGAGTCTTCTCGGTCGTATTTTTTTCCGCAGAACGGATTTCACACATATTTGGAATCACCTTCCAAACGAAATTGTCACTTGGAAACGCGGACTCATTGAGCTTTCAGTGATTCATTCACCAGGTCACTCTCCCGGTCATGTGACCTTGCATGGCCATCGAGTGTATGTCGCTGGTGATTTGCTGTTTACAATGCGTTCTGGTAGAGTCGATTTGCCCGGTTCTGATCCTGCCGCACAATGGCGGAGTTTGGCCATGGCGAAAACCGTCTTGCAAAATCTACCAAAAGACTGGCGTTTGATTCCAGGGCATCGATATGATTGGATTGATGGCAGCACTCCAGATTGGGTCACAATCGAAGAAGTATTGGAGCACAATCTATCACTGAATGCACCAGATATTGATGCGTTCGATGCATTGCCATTCAATCGATTTGATGACGAATTGTCAGCCTAATCGAGAAGATCGCCCAAACTCGGTAGAGCGGCCGCTTCTGCTGCTTCTTGTTCCATATGGACCTGCCATTCGGCCTTCTCAACGTAGCCTAGTTCCTTCGCCTTCTCAATTTCGCCCGTTGATAGGTAGTGATCGATCCACTTCTGACGACGTTCCTGTTCTTCTTCGTTGAAGGCCATCTCTTGGGCTTGCATATCTCGAATCTCTGAGAGGCGTTTGCGAGCGCCCAATTGTTTGGCAACCAATGCAACAAAGATGAGTGCGAGCATCAATGCGATGGCGCCTCCCATGATGTACAGCATCAATTGAGAGCCTTCCTCTTCGGCTTGAACCTCTCCAGTCTCTGCCGATGTAATCTCACATTTCTGACCTATTAGGTGGATGTTTGGATCATACGGACAAGCGTCTGCGGTATCAGACCAACCGTCTTCATCGCTATCTGGGCAGCCAAACTTGTCTTCCCATGAGAAGCCCATTACGCTCTTGCAAAGGTCCGGTTGATAATCGCCGATTGCGCTATTGTCGCCATAGCCATCTCGATCTGCATCCTTTGATTGTGTAAATCGCAGTGGGAAGGCGTCTGAATTTCTGGCATCTTCAACCATTTCACCGGGCCAACATTCGAGCCTGATTGTGGAATTGTCCTTGTAATTATCACCAAATCCATCGCCATCCGTATCGCTCCACTGAGTTGGTTCATCCGGGAATGCGTCGCCATTCTGGATTCTAGTTTGGATGAGACCTGGGTCTATGTCACAACTCCAACGATAGATGTCGTCACTGAGCATCTCGCCAGTCACATTCGTGTAGGTGTAGTTGTCTCCATATCCGTCTCCATCGGAGTCGACCCATTGTGTCGCATCTTCGGGGAATACATCGATTGAATCGGCCCAGCCATCGCCATCTGAATCTGTGCAGCCGTAGACATTGCCCTGTGTCGATGTGCCAGGCCAAGTTGGACAATCATCACCATCGACACTCAATTGGCTGTCTCCAAAACCATCTCCATCTGTATCTGTATCTTGGAATGGATCATCTGGGAAAGCATCCTGTGGATCGGGTGTTCCATCATTGTCACTGTCGGGACAACCGCGCGCTTCTGCGGAACTTGTTGTACCATACATTGTTGGACAGATATCTGGTAGGTTTCCTTCAGGGTTATCACCGTAGCCATCACCGTCTGTGTCCCACCACTGTGAGGGGTCATCTGGGAAACTATCTCCATTGGGACCACTTGGGTTGTCGCCGTAGCCATCACCGTCACGATCCCCGCATTGGGTCCCATCGGTTGGGAATAAATCGGGGTTGTTCCCATTCGGATTATCACCACAAGATGATTCTGCATTGTTACGATCAAAACCGTCACCGTCAGTATCTGACCA
>CALCEF010000174.1 GCA_937901365.1 uncultured euryarchaeote
AGGTTTGGCAGGTACCGGCCTATACATGTTTTCAGCATCGGATTCCGATTCATTGTTCGCAATCGGAATTGCGGGATACATCGCGCTTTCAATTGGATATGCGTTGACTGCGTGGATGCAGGAAATGGATGTCATCTATCGATTCAGCCATTTCCAACCCTTGACCAAGAAGGATGTCGGATTGATAGAGAAAATGATGATGTATGTGATACGAGTCTTCACCTCTTGGATTTCGCCGATTCTACTAGGGCTGATTCCATTTTTGCTAATTGCTGGATTCTTAAACTCGGAATCTGGTAGCAGTCAAATCAACTATTGGGCCATGGCTCTGGGTGGATTATTTGTGGTTTGGTCGCTGGCCCAAGGTCGCGCACTGGCGACCAGTCTGCACATTTTTGTTGGTGGCAGGGCTGCCCGAATCGACTCTATTCATCGAACATCACGTCGTATAACATCAACGACGATGCACATGATGATCATCGGTATCTTTGCGGGCCTAACATACTGGGCACTCGTTTCCGGAGCCAAGAGTGCAGAAGATATGAGTATCTTTGAGAAGATGGGACCCCTATTGTTCGCGATCGTAGCGGTGGCGATTCAGGCCGTTCTCTTTTGGTACACAACCGAGCGCCGAATCATTGATTCTGAACGCAAGGATACCGCTGCCTTTGGATTCGCTTGGGGACTCTTCATGCAGATATTTGTCACCTGGCATTTACTCAGTGCATTCAGGAGGTTCACATCTGAAGATTGGGGCGTCTTTCTAATCATTGAAGAATTCCTCTTGATGGTGATCACAGTCATTGCCGCCATCTGGAGTTTGGCCAAGAATACACACAACCGTGGATTCAAATTGTTCACGAAACAGAACGCTGTATTCTGGGGATTGTCATTTGGCATGGCCTACTCTGGTTCGATCGCGATGATTGCTGTACTTGGCTCCAAACTTTCTGATGGGAACATTAGCTCTTTGGGGATGTCAGCAACCATTGGTATTGGACATCTAATTACAGCGGGAACCATGATGTGGATTCATGCTTGGAGAATAGGTCAACTTTCAAGATGGTTGGATTCGACAGGAGATGATTCTGAAGAAGATGAAACTGTCGAAGAATCAGATGACGAAGACACTGAAGAATTTGTTGAAGAACCTCCAGAGGAAATCGAATTGGATATCCCTCCACCTGTTACAGAAAACGACGATGTAGAATTGGTAGACTTGGATTAAACCAAACCTTCCGAAGAACCGCGCGGTAAACCGCTGACCACTGCAACCACTCGCATTCGCTCTGCAAGATCTGGAGACACCCGTGCGCCGATAATGACCTGCGCGTCGATCGACAGCCCATCTGTAAACGCATTTGCAACCGCTTCGACCTGTTTCAGCGTCATGTGAGGGCCACCCTCTACTTGCAGCAAACAACCTGTTGCGCCACCTACTGACAAGGCTGCGAGAGGTGAAGAGCGAGCGCGTTCGTACAACTCTTGAGCTTCGTCGCAGTGACCCTCGGCCACTAGAAGTGTGGAGCCGCCCGACTTGGAAACAATGGCTCTCAAATCCATCAAATCCAGATTGATCAATCCGACGTTTGCTAGGGTGCGCATCAAACCCTCCGCAAGTTCTTCGACCCAAGCCGAACCTTGTTGCCAATCAACGCCTCTTTCTCTGGCTTGCCAAGCCATTCGATCGAGACTTAATTCCACACAAACGTGGCTGACATTGGACAAACGAGAAAGTGCGGCTTCAGCAATTTTTTGGCGCTCGCTTTGAGCTTCAAAAGGAATCGCAGCGACAGAGATGACCAAGCATCCTGCTTGAGCTGCTTGTCGAGCAAATTCAACTGATGCACCTGAACCTGATCCGCCACCCAGCCCCGTTAACAAGAGAACCAGTTCGGCACGTTCAAGAAAATGCGATGCAATCGGTTGTAGAGTCCGCATTCGAGCCTCGGCCAACTGCGGCATTCCAGCACACCCCACTTCAGAAGGCGATTCTCCAAGTAGCAAACAATTCGCATGTCGGATGTCCTCCATGGAATATGGGTCTGCATCGATCAGTGCGAGGTCGACCCAATCGGATACACGTGCTTGGGCAGCCTTTGCCCATGTGCAACCCAAACTGCCGATGCCGGCAATGAGTAACTCGCCCTCCTCCATGGCATGTCTTGAACCCGAGGGGACATGAGGGTTTTGTGAATCAATCTCGGCCAATGTATCTTGAATACCTTCGGCGAGCGTCCCGAGCCCAAGGGTTGTCAGGTTCGATTTCTAGCACCCGGTCATAGTATTCAACTGCGATTTCAAACTCTGAGAGGTGTTTCCCGTAAAGATGCCCGAGGTTAGAGAGTACAGGGACACAATCTTCCGCGC
>CALCEF010000175.1 GCA_937901365.1 uncultured euryarchaeote
CGGTGTCCCTTCCTCGTCAATTCTTTCGAGGATTTCTTTCCCTGACCAAGTTCTTTCTCCGCCACCGATGATTTCTCCATATCCTTCTGGGGCCAATAAGTCATGACAAAGCACGTATTTGGGATCATCTGGATCAGGTCGATGGTAGAACGGTTTTGCAATTCTGGGATAGTGGGTCAGGAAGTGCGGAACATCGAAATCTTGAGTCAATACTTTTTCCTTTGAGTAGTCCAAATCTTGCCCCCATTCGATATCTACACCCATTCCCTGTAGAGTTTCTACCGCTTCGTCGTATCGAATTCTAGGATATGGGTTGTCAGCATATTGCGCTACCAAATCGAGGTCACGACCCAGTGCTGACAATTCCTCCGAGCGCTCGTCTAGAAGAGTTCGGGCAATCTGCCGAACGACACCTTCTCCATGCACCATCACATCCTCATTTCCAGCCCAAGCGATTTCCATTTCAGCATGCCAGAATTCTGTAAGGTGCCTTCTTGTACGGCTTTTCTCTGCTCGGAATGAAGGGGCAATTGTGTACAATCTTTCCAATGCAGGCATGGCCGCTTCGGCGTACAATTGCCAAGACTGTGTGAGGTATGCCTTCCTTCCAAAGTATGGAACCTCGAACAAAGTCGAACCTCCCTCCACAGCACCGGCGACAAAGTTTGGGGCTTGGTATTCTGTAAAGTCGCGATCGCGAAAGTAACCGTGAATTGCCCCGAATACAGATGAACGAATCTTCAGCATATGTGTCATGCGCGTGGTTCGAAGGTATAGGTGGCGATGATCGAGTAAAAATTCCGTCTCTCCTCCATCGGCATTGGCCATTGCACTCTCTGTAATCGGAAATGGACTTTCGGGGTTCACAGGCCCAACGATTGTGGCTGAATCGACAACGAGTTCGTGACCACCCTCACTTCTTTCATCGACATTGACGATTCCTGACATGATTACGCTGGTCTCAATTAGGGCACCGCTCAGGGCTTCAAATGTCTCATCCCCGACATCAGCTCTCTTGGCCACACATTGAATTCGAGCCGTACTATCTCGTAACACAATGAAACGGATTTTGTTTGAGCCACGGGTTCGATTAATCCAACCCTTCAGTTCAATTCGCTGGCCATCGTAGGCACCAGCCTGAACCTCTCCGATGAAGATGTCCTTCTGCACAAACAAGCCTCCAAAGGGGTCGAGTATGCCTCAGCATTTCAATGCCTCCTGTCCCCATCGTGAGATTTAGCATGGTATTGAGTGGAAATAGATTCAGGCGGGCGCTAGGGGGTTCGAACCCCTGGCCTACGGGTTAAGAGCCCGTCGCTCTACCTAGCTAAGCTAAGCGCCCAAACCGTCCACCGGCCATCCCTCTATGAGGGTAGCGCTTCCAGATTGTGTCACAGGCGCGCAGTTGGCTTGCGGATTAGTTCACACCCACCAGGTGCCGCGAGAACGACGACATCAGCCGTATTGGTAAACAGACCAACTTCGACAACACCCGATATGGCCCTCAAATCCGCTTCAAGTTGAATTGGATCAGAAATTGTTGCTCCAAAATGTGCGTCCAGAATTGGGTTGCCATTATCGGTTAGGTACCCGGTTCCGCGTAATTCAACCGATCCCGGACAAATCGATTCGATTCGCCTCTTGGTTTGTTCCCAACCATAGGGATTGACTTCAATCGGTAGTGGGAATGCACCCAACACGTCCACGCGTTTACTGGCGTCGGCAACGACAATCATGCCCCCACTCGATTCTGCTACAATCTTCTCGCGCAATAGGGCGCCTCCACCACCTTTGATGAGATGTAGGTCATTGTCAAATTCATCAGCCCCGTCAATCACCAAATCTAGGTGCTCGCAAGAATCCCATTTAAGCATCGGTATGCCTTGCTCTATAGACAATTTTTCAGTTGCATCTGAAGTTGGAATTCCAGCGATTTCCAAACCCTCTTCACGCATTCTCCGACCCAATTCCAAGATGGTATATTTGACAGTTGAACCCGTACCGATTCCGATCCGCATTCCATTCTCAACAAAGGCGCAAGCAGCGATTCCAGCTTCCTCCTTCATCGCCTCTTTCTCTTCGGCGGTAAATTGGCTCATTGTCCGGTCCTCAACCGATAAGGGGCATATCCTTTCGCACGATTGAGAAAACAAAATCGCCCCTTACGGGGCGGCGATGCATTCAAACACTTCCAGTGGAGTGCAGCCGGCATGCGTACCCAGCGTATGCCATGGGCGATTCCCCTCTTTCTTTCATTTTTGATGCTGGGCATGAGCATGGGATTGTTTGTACAGGCACCAGAAACAGCGCTTTCCGACAAACAATCGCAGAGGGATGTTGGGTTGAATCAACCAACTTCGGCAGCGGTCCAAGTTGCCGATGGTAGTTCTTCTGCTCTAAAGGCCGAGGTTCCTCTGGGGCACACTGTAGAATCGATTGATTTGTCCCTTTCACCCGATGCTCTTGCTTACAGCGACGGATTCTCTTGGTCAGGAGAGTCTGATTGGAATGCATCCGGGGCCGAATTAGATCGCGTTAATGTGAACGTAACCGAAGGAATGCAATTGCTTCCACAAGAATGGGTCTGGGATTTCGAGAATTCCAATCATGGTTGGTCCTTACAGTCGTCAGGAGGCTGGGCCTGGGGTTATGATTCCACGCTCGGTGTCAATGGTGGAGTTCATAGTGGGACCAAAGCGATTTACACCTACAACGGGAATTATCCAAATTACATGTCTGGGACCCACTGGGCGACCAGTCCAGCAATCGATTGCTCAGGTTGTAGCGGCACTTGGAATCTGCAGTTTTGGAAACGGTTAGGGGTCGAGTATCATTACTATGACCATGCATATATCCAAGTCAGGAATCCTCAAGGAAGTTGGGTACAAATTTACTCGAGCACAGGTACCATCAACGATGGCTCATTCCAACAAGTCACCTACAACGTCGCCAATTATGTTCAGAACAACCCTTCTTTCCAAGTTCGATTCGGACTGGGTTCGACAGATGGTTCGGTGACATATACCGGCTGGAACGTGGATGACGTATCCATCTCCCCTGCAGGCGGTGGCGGTGGTGGCGAGGAAGGAAATTGGACGAGCGCACGGTTCGGTCCAGGGATGACTGGGCCGCATGGTATGGACGGGGCTCGCTACGGCATCACTTCAATCGATGCAACGATTCCAAACGGTGCCAATTTACGATTGTCGATTCTAGATGGCGTATCAAAAGCACCCATTCCTGGCTTTTCCAATCTAGATCCTACTTGGGTCGATCTCGGTTCAATTGACCCAGAGAAGCACCCAACACTTCGTCTGAAACTCTACTTTGATTCTAGAGGGGGCGCCTCAACCCCGATCGTTCACGAAATTCACATGAATCATCGCTATGGGTCCTCATTCTCTTCGAATCCTGCCAATGATGGTTGGTCATTTAATTCGATGAATTGGAACAATGGCCAAATCAGTGGGTCAAACGGTGCTACTGCAACTTCTCCAGTATTCACATCCCATCGTCCAATCACACAAATGCAATTTTCATCCACCTCATCGGGTTCTTTCAATCTTGAAGCATCGGTCGATGGCGGAGCATGGCAAACTGTTTCGACAAGTGGAATTTCAGCGTTGGGAGATTTTGGCAGCTCGCTTCAAATCCGTATCACCTGTAGTGGTTCCTGCAGCCTCACCGAGTTAACCTTGGAAATTCTCGGTGGCCATTTGCCCACCGACCCGCGATTCGACATTGGCCTAGATGGTTGGTCTGAGTGGGAGGTGTCTCACCCCCATGTTTCGAGTTGGGGTTGGCAAGATCGGTTCACCAATGGTGATCTTTCAGCAGACATGTCGTGGGCAACATCAGGGCAGAAGCAAATTGGATTGTTACTGCCAAAATCGGGGTTGGAGTCGTTTTCTGTTGATTTAGCGCCGTTTACTACTACTCAACCAGTCGATGTGTCTTTGACATTGGGAGGGACCACAGTCGCAACAAAGAGCATCGGCTTCACCACCGTTTCTGAATCCTTTGTTCTTACATCTGCGGATCTTCAGAATCTCAACAGTGAACTCTCCAATGCAGCAACGTTCTGGAGCGTTGGAAATGACGTTGAATATGCCATTGCTACCATCGATGTTCAGGGCACATCGGGTTCGCTCCGTGTCGGCGGACTTTCTGCAATCCACCGTCCTGTTGTGGACCTATCTTTTGCCGTCGATTCAGCCTTTGTGATGTCGATGAATCAAGCGCTCCCAAGTGCGCAAATTCAATCTCAGCACCGAATGGTGCCCTTGACACTTCAGTCGAGCACACCAGGTGCATATGTCGCCACAATAACTGACTTGGTGACTTCGGAAAATGTTGCTTTAGATTCTGCTTACTTGTCCAATTTCTCGCAATGGTCTCCGGTGACTCCTTCGTGGCAATGGATGGAATTAGAGCTTGGATATTCTTGGAATGATGGGACACCCAATCATCTAACTCTGACCGTTGAAACCGATGGTGCAAGGGCCTTCTATGAATTCCCTGTCGATGGCTCACCATTCACAATGACTCGCTTGGATGGGGCCACTTCATCCCCACTGCAGTTCATGGATTCAAATGGTGGGGCAATCTTTGTTCAAGGAGATCAAAGTCTTGCAGTCACTCTTCCATTCCAGACATCTGCAAGTTTGGAGGACTCTGACCAGTTCAAGGTCAGTGCATCATTGTACATGGAAGATGGTGCCCCTTCACCGCCACATATTGAGATTGCAGGCCAGTCGGGCCAAGGTGTCGAAAATGACGTCCAGATCTCTAGTTGGCAAGTGTACAATGAGTTGGGGCACGTCATTCCTGAATCAATGTCTTACTTGCGCTCAGAGAGCCCGATTTCAGTCGAAGTAAAACTCGGTTTTGAAGGCCTGTTTTCCGTATTCGGGGACAGCCATGAAAGCATCAATCCTCGCAGTGGAGATGTGCGTGTCCATCTGATGGAAAATGGTGTAGAGAAGATGAATTCAACCGTGATCGAAGAGGGAACCGTTCGATTTGAGTTCAGTACACAATCGGGAACAGGGAATGCCACGTATTCGATTGAAGTAGAACCATTGGCTGGTCAAGACTTCGTTACGGCAATTCCAATGAATCGAACCTTTACTGTAGATTCGCTGAATCCTCAAGTTGTCGGTCAGAATATTGATCAATACGATCACAGACTACCGTCTCCAAATCAATTGATAAAATTGGAAATTTATGATCGACCAGTACTCCCTACAGATCTCACACTAATGGTCTGGAGAGAATGGATTGAGGATGTCAACGTGAACGGCGTCATCGACGAGGATGAATTCACACCCATGCCCCTTCAGTCCCCGAGCGATTTGACATCTTCAACAGGTAATTACACACTACTTCTTGATGATACAGCAGCCGAAGATGGTGATTTAGTCGCTGCCTACGTTATTGGAGCCGACCCGGCAGGCAATTCAATCACCGATGGCGGCTCATCAGGCGAGGCATCACAACTGTTCACCTATCAGGTTCTACCAGATGGCCCACCCTTGCTTCCAGGACAAGGTGGATTCGCCAATGCACCAGATGGACGCCAATCCTATCTCCACCCAGGTGTCGATTATGAGTTTGGCTTGCACATTATCGAACCAAATGGTTGGGCAGATATCGGCTCCCTTCGCTTGCAGTTGGCAAGCAATTCTGTCTCAGATACACTGGCCATCGAGTGGTCAGCATCCAATGGCCGATGTGATGTATTGTCGCCCCACATCAATGTAGAACGCTGTGGGGTGCGCGCATGGACTGGAGAATTGACTCCATTCAATCCCGACTTGGAGTTCTTCGTCGAATTCCAACTCAATTGGTCTCTACCGCGTGAAGGAGATATGCGCTGGGAGCCATCGATTGAAGTCACGGATCGGGGCGGCCAAGGCGCTTGGCTTTCATTGCCACAATTACGCTGGAGATACTCACCTGATTTGGCCATTGATACCGAGGACATGACTTTGAGCATCGGGGCCGGTACCTATTCTGATGAGGGTGCTTGGGTGTCTCCCTCGTCAACAATTGCCCTTACGGGAGGAATCCATTTCCCGGTTACTGGTGCGCGACCAAGTGAAGATTTCAATGTCAGAGTTTTGTTAGACGGGCAAGAATCTCTTATCCAAAGTTCGAACGGCCTCTGGGCAGTTCAAATGACTGCACCGACCGATTCGGGATCTTATCCTTTGACTGTCGAAATCGCTAATCCACCTGCGGGCGCCAATGATGTCACCGACACTGCTGCTGCACTTCGTTGGATTGTTGTAGATCCAGAAGGTCCCGAAGTGGTCGACGTTCTATCTCCACGTTTGGACAGTATTCTGCCAATCGACGCATTGGGGGAGTTGCAAATCAATGTTCAAATTTCAGAACTTGAGCAAATTGACGCCGACTCTCTGGTTCTGCAGTGGAAGGTCATACGCGGTACGGATGCATCTGCGACACCTCTGGTATATGGTGAATCACCCTTGGCAATTGAAGGCGGCAATCTAGCTGGCCAATCGATTATCGCTGGCTCTTCTCTCAACATTGCTGATTCGATTCCAGAGGAATATTACGCTGACAATCTTCGATTCCACATCTGGATTGAAGGTCAAGATATGGCCGGCAACCCAGTTCAAACCCCTGCAGACACAAACCTGCCCAACAATCCATTTGCCTCTTGGTCTATTGAACGCCGTGCTGCTGAATTTGAAGTGGTAGATGGTGACATTACCTACTCTAAATCTGGCGATATCGAATCTGGCGAGAATGTCATGGTCACCATCGCTGTGCGCAACGATGGTGAAGTCGACGGAACCGTTCGGTTATTCCTCACTGAAGTTCATCTGGATGGTTCTACCCGTGAATTAACGGTCATCGCATTGGAGCAAGAAATTCCTGCTGGTGAGCGTGGACTTGTCAACATGGATTGGGTGCCTTCAGAAAATGGTCGCCAATGGATTCGAGTCACCATGGAAGATGGGACCGTTGCAACGGGCCCGACCCTGAATGTGGTTGAGCAAGAAAATGCAGGCTTCATCGGCTCAGTATTTGGAGGCGTTGATCTGGTTTGGGCGATTCTCTTCGTCGGCTTGCTCATACTACTGGGTAGCGTCCTAATGATTGCATTACGAAGTGGTGGTTCCAACACATCTTATCTGCATGAATCCGATGATTATTGGGAGGATGAAGAAGAGGTCAACCTTCTGCCATCTGGCGCCAAACCGGATGAGCCCAGTGGATTCCCTCTCGATTATCGAGATGAAACAGTCCGACAGGTCATGGCTCAGCATGGAATTACCGACACGATTGGATTCTTGCAGCACGCCAGAGGTTTCGACAAGGATGGCAATGAATACCTCAACAAGTCCGAATTGGACCAAGCAGCAGCCTCATTTGTAGCTGCAGGCAGTTTGGTAGAGGCTCAAGTCGGCAACACGCAAACCTTCGACCCTTCAACGATGAGCCCCGAGCAATTGGAATGGTATGAACAAGCCAAACAATGGGGCGGCTATTACGATGAAGCCGGAAATTGGATTGCATTGTAGTTCCATCACATTGAAAACGGGGCTGCTCCCCTCACTGGTTGGGATCAGGAGGACCACTGACAGTGTACGACACTGAGGAAAGTCCCCTCTGCATAGGTGCAGGTGGTCCGTCGCAAGGCGGATGCCCGGGAGGACAGGCTCTGTAGAAGCAACGAATCGGTTCGGGCGCACGATGAATCCGCAAGGAGGAGATTTCCCGAAACCGACTGGAACGAACACCCCCACCGCAGCAAGTCCAAACAGTTCCATTGACGGCACCGGAAGGAACGGGTAGGATGCATAGTTGAATGTGGTTAACCGGAAACGGCGAACAGAAAGGGGCTTACTCCCTGATCCCATTCAATATGTCCTAGTGGTAACGCTAACTGTCCGGCTTAATGATTAAATGCAATAATAATTGGGTTGGGTAGCGATGTTCAAGATATTGAGTAAAGAATATTGGGCAGAGTTGCGAGATTTTGCAGTTCAATCTCCACCTCTAATCAAGCGACTTTGTATTGTTTTCATTTTGTCAGCGAACATTGCAGGAACTACTCCTTATCCTGAAGCACTCTTTGATGCACCTTATTTCCTGCATATTTGGACTTGGAGTCTTTTAGCTGATGTAGTATTTATCTTCACGATGTCGTTGTGCTTCTTTATGACACTCGAAGTTGCTGTAAATACTAAATCCAAAATCACATATTTTTTGTCCCCTTTGCTAACAGTTGTATTGGTGCCAATTGGTTATGCAATTAGTTGGTTTTTCGTTTGTATTGGAACTGATTTGGATAGTGAACTCTCGGTTGAAAAATGGTCACCTATCGACTTTATTTTACCAGTCTCCATGGAAATGGAGTTGAAAAATATGGCTTATCTCATGTGGGGCTATAATGGACTCTGGATCCCTATGTTTTTCATCGCAGTGATGATTTTCTCATTTGTACGAAGACCATCGAAAGAAGCAGAATTCACTAACTTTGACGAGTCATTAACTAACTTTGATGAGTCGCCACTACAGGTCTTGTTGTATTTGATAGCAATATGTATACTTTTTATTGTAATGGTGAAATTATTCTTCCCGGATATCCCATGATTGACCATTCAGAAAATTCAGTGGGGAGCCCTTGCGATTATGGGCAATATGATATTGTCTAAGCAACTCGAGCACATATGGCTGAGCACCCACCGTTTGAGGGTACCGCGTTCCAAGTCAAGGTCTGGAATGCAATGAAAGAAATCCCTCGGGGTGAGATCCGAACCTATACCGAAATTGCGGTTCAAATCGGGCATCCGAATTCTGCCCGTGCGGTAGCCAATGCTTGCGGCCAGAACCCATACCCGCCCATCGTCCCATGTCACAGAGTGGTTCGGAGCGATGGAAGTTTGGGTGGTTACAGCGGTGAAGGGGGAGTGGAAACAAAACGTCGTCTTCTGAGTGAAGAGGGTGTTGAATTTTCTACTCCATCATAATCGCAAGGACCCCCTTAAGACCGCATACGAGTCATAGGGTGACCATGCGATTACGCCTTTTTCCAGATTGAATAGGTCGTTGCATGCGCATTGTCAGCATCGACTTCCAATTTCTCAA
>CALCEF010000176.1 GCA_937901365.1 uncultured euryarchaeote
AAAAAGTGATGATTGGCATCGGGGGAGGACATTATGCACCACGACATACTGATGTTTTGAGGAAAACTGATTGTTGGGCGGGTCATCAAATCGCGAATTATGCGCTTGAGATGGAGAAACCAGAAGATGAGGCGTGGGACCCTGATGTTGACGCCCTTCCAGAAGGTGCCTGGAATCATTCGATTCGCGTTTGCGTGGAGAGTACGCGAAAAGCATTCACTGGAGGGAACGTGATCGCTCACTTGGACCGCAAGTCGTTCAAAGGATGGCAGCGCCGTGTTATCAAACGATTATTGAATGAACTTGAAATCCCGGTTGGGAGAACAAGTGACTTTGAGTAATCACTCGTTCTTCTCAGAATATCCACAGCGACCACAGGTCTTGCGGTCAGAGTGGACACCCATGAAAACACCGGGCCCGCATTTTGGGCAGTGGGCCTGTTTTCGAACCAGTTTTCCATCTTCAACGCTGTACTTTGACCACTTGGCGGAAGCGCTTGGACTGTCACCCATCACTCCTCACCCCCTGCGATTTCTGCAGCCTCACCCTCTTCTTCGGCAGGTGGTGCTTCTGCTGGTGCCTCATCGGCATCTCCAGAGTCGGATTCAGCGTGACGTGCAAGGATGTATTTCGGCTCCTTCTCAAGGTCTGCTCGATCTGCATACACAAGTGCGTTTCCAGTAGTCAGAGGTTGACCGAAACGAGTGTTTACTGATTTGACAAGGACGCGGTCTTTCGTTGCTCCTGGTTCCATTTTTACAACAGCATCAATGATTTCAGCACGTGTAGGGGTAGCTGAACCAGTGTGCCGCCATTGCCAAGACAATTCAACGCGATTTAGAATTGGATTTTCCTTTCTTTCGATTATTTCCATACTATTTCCTCCATGATTACTTGTGTCGAACCTTTAGGGCGTAATTCCCAGGTGTATCAATTCCAAGAGCACGTGCGACTTCGCTTCGAGATGTATCCATCAGAATGGTGAATCCTGCGAAGTCATCGCTGAGTTTGGTTTCTGGGTGAAATGGACAGGCTGGTTCAGGAACCTTGACCTTCTCCATATCGTCCTTGTTTGCCACCCCATCAGCATTCACTTCATTTTCCCATGCCTTTCGCTCTTTTTCATCGGGATCCCTTCCGTTGGCGGTTGCAAAGGCCAAGATGGCGAGTGCCTTCTTGTTCTTCGCCTTCAACTCATTATTCGATTTGAGCCACCAACCAGGGTTGCCGGTTTGAACCTCCACAATGTGGCGGCATTCTGGACAAGCTAGGACCTTTGTTCCCATGAATCATGCCTCCTCGTTGAGCCACTCGTGCGCTCCGAGTGCGGTTTGCTTGCATGTCAATCCAATCTTGCTGGAACGCGGGTCGTGTGGATTGAGTGACAATGATACAATCCGAGCGCGAACTGCGGTCCCCTCTGCTAGGTATTTGCCGGATTGGCGACCTTCGATTCTGCGCAGTCCAACGTTGATGTCAATTTGTTCGTCGAGAATCTGACTCTTGTGCAATAGCGCTTCCATCGGACCGATTCGTACGAATGCACCAAACTCGTGTACTTCACTCACTGCACCGTCAACGATTTCGTTGCCGTCCATGGTAAACAACAGGGCTTTGAATCGAACTTTCTGGTAAATCGCACCATCACCGTGGATAATTCGACCTCGACCTTGTAGTTCATGATCTAGTGTAAGCAGAATATAGTTGCCATCGTCGTCGAACTTACCCTCAAATGCATCGTGTGCAAGACGGTCTACGTGTTCGGAAAGAGACTTGCCCTTTTCGATATACTCAGCTGGAATTCGGATGGTGTCTTCAATTGTCTCAAGGCTATACATTTTCTTTGCCTCCACTCAGATTCTCTCTCAGCGAAGGAGGTAGCCAAGGACGGAAGACCCGTAAGCCTCCCGTCCCTCATCGGCTGCCGCCTCCAGAGGAGAGGTCGTCCAAGACGATTCGGCGACCGAAGACCCCTCTATGAACGCTTCGCAAATTCCAGAATTCGGAAAAACGCATTCTGGGGCCCTATGGGCCCCATGAATAGCCTCGACGCACGAACGTTCAAGAGGTGTTCTGTGGGCATAACCACTGATGGCGAGCGGAGCCCATGTGGTATTACGTAGACCAATCCTCATTTTTGGGTTGATTCTGCTCCTCATCGGACAAAGTATGTCCCCTCTGGCTTTTGTGGAGGATCAAAGTAGCCAATCGACCCAAGGTAGAGATGGAGACATCTGGATTGATGGAGATATTCCTTGGCCACAATTTGGTCGGACACCAGGGCATGAATCTGCGGTACCTCCACACGCCCCATCCGAACCGGATACTGGGGAGCTGTTGAGCATTACAAACCCTGTGTTGAATTGGAGACATTATGCTGAAGGGGATACTGGAGTCGAAACATTGGGTGTTTCAGTCGGGAACTTCACCAGCAATATCGATACAGGGGGACTTGTGCTCGATTCCTGCGCTAGGGATAGCCTATCACCTGTGTTCATTCATCAGCAGAACTCGCACGCTATCATGCGGATTGTCGATGGAGATACGAGTCAAACAATGTGGGAGGTCGATATCGGCGCAATAGATCGTGAAGTCAAATCGACACCTGTTATTCTAGACATTGACGAAGATGGTGCACTCGAGATTATTGTTGTCTATGATGCCAATGGTCAAGCAACTGTCGAGCTATGGGCACCCAATATTGAATGCGATGTGACAGGATGGAAACCCGGCGGTAGCCATGAAACTGAAAGGCTGTGGAGATGGAGCCATTCAACCTTTGAGATGGCAGCAGATCGAACATGCCAAACCTGTCACGACCCAGTTGCACAACCATTGTTGGCAGATTTGTTCTTGGACGGTTCACCTGAACTGATTCTTGCGATGATGGATGACGTGAACAATGAACCCAATGTAGTTGCTCTTCCAATACCAACTACAGGTACTCCGAGCCCGATTTGGGAAGTGACTTTGGGAGAGGGCACACACCCCTCCGACCCTGCTTGGGTTCAAATCGATGCGGTTTCATCTGCGATTGTACTGACGACCATTGACGAAAACAACGGCAATATGTGGGTATGGAAATTGAATGCTGCAAATGGTCAGGTTCAGTATGAAGAAACTCTGAACAATCTCGATGGAGATACTGCATCACCCCACGTCCGATTACCGGGTCCAATCATTACCCAACTAGATACAGATCCTGCTCCAGAAATGGTCGTAACCATACCTTCGGATGTTGATGGCGCAGGAACAGGGGATGGGGCTACCTTCGTGGGCCTCGATGTGACTGATGCTGCAACAATCTTCTCCTTCTCAGCATCCAATGGTTATGCCGATGCTCCACCTGCACTGATGGATACCGACGATAATGGCATTACCGATCGAATCTGCTGGAATACATGGTATCGCGATGGAATCTCTTGGCACGGCATGGTAGGGTGTCACGACTACAACGAGCAAACCCAGAACACGTGGTTGGATTGGAATCAAATTGTCGAGGGGACCTCAGGAAATCCGAATGATGAGATTGCCGTATCCGCACCAACTCCCATGGACATCGATGGGACTGGTTTTGATGAAATCGTGGTGACATTTGGTCGAACCGTCTATGCACATGATGGTGAAACTGGTTCTCGTTCCTCAATCAATGCAGAATGGGTATCTGGCCTAGAATTGCCCCATCGTACTTGGGCGGGGCACGCACTTGCTGATTTCGACAATGATGGGGCATTGGACCTCCTTGTTGGAGACATGCTCATTTCACAGGCAGGGGCAGACATCAGACCATATGAGGATGGATTGGCGATTACATTCAATCCGAGTACCCCGGACCCCGGAGAGCAGGTTACTGTAACCGCATTCTTTGAAAACGCTGGAACGGATTCAACTGATACGGATACTTTTGCGCGGATGTACGTTGATGGAGAATTGAAACACACACACAGAGAGGGAGCATTGGATCCAAGACCGCCGACTGGAAACGGCAATTCTGCCTCATTTTCTTTCGATTGGTCTGGGGGCTTGGGCGAACACACCTTTGTACTGAATCTAGATGAACATGGAAATGTTACTCAAACCAGAACAGATAACGATGTGACCACCACTGTTCTCACTATTATTGCTCCTTACAATGTCAGTATAGGAGTACCACCAGACCCTGTCAGAGTTCTTCCTGGGGGCCAAACGAATGTGCAGCCAGTCATCACATCCACCGGTCGAATTTCGGGGACGTGGTCGATGACGATTGATGATGCTGGTTTGCCCGCGAATTGGACGATTGTGGACCTAGATCCCGGTGCATCGTCGGGCGTCGAGATTCAAGTCGGTGGTACGTGGTCGCCGACGCTACAAATTTCAGCACCGACGGAAGCATTGGGGACCGATTCAGGATTTGTTGAAATTACGATGACGTTGGATTCGAATCAAAGCATTTCTCAAACCGCTATATTGGCAATTGAAGCCGAACGGACGCGAGGACTGTCACTGCGTGGAGCAGATGGAACTCCGAATTCTAATGGAATGGGGATCCCTGGGGAGGCGGCTGCAGCTTGGATCTTGGTTGAAAATCTCGGCAATGCTCCAGAAACTGTCTCTTTGCAGTGGCAGCAAACCGCATGGGACCAATTCATCACCCTTCACGATTCATCCGGGCAAGAAGTCAACCCGCTGGAATTGGACCCAAATGAAATTCGTGAACTGACTGCGCGACATGACGTCCCTGCATCTGCAACATTGGGTGACAATGTGTCCACCCAACTCTCAATGTGTATCGGTGCAGGTGAAAATGAGGAATGCAGAACAATCGATCTCACCTTTACTGCCAACCAAGTACAGATATTGCCACCAAATATTCGTTCTGTACCTGCTGATGATCGAACGTGGAACGTAGATGTTCAACTTCCATCTAGTGTCGATGAAATGGAATGGGATATGGCTGCTGCTGGAATGATTATGCCCGGTTGGATTTGGGAAACAAGTGGTGCTCTGACGATTGATGGAACGACTCTCCGTGTATCAGGGAACACCGGTGCACGCGTAACTGGTTCACTGATCTTGGATATGCCATATGCTGCACCACCAATGTTGCATACATGGACGGTTGAAGAAGCAAACAACAGTGGATGTATTCTATCCCTATCATTGCAAGTGTTGCAAATTCATCGAGCCGTGCTTGAGGTGACATCCCCTGTTGTCCAACCTCATCGAATGGATGTCGGTGTGCAAGAAACGTTGATGCTTCGATTATCGAATCCAGGAAATGGACCTGATGCGTACGATATTTCATGGAGTGTTGTAACCAATGCCAATTTCACTACCGACCCCGGCCTTTCTGTCGGGATTCCATCATCACAATACGCCCTAGATGCGGGTGAGCTACGAAGTGTACCCATTTCCCTAACCCTGCCTGAAGATATGGCTGCTGCGGTCGTTCTGGTGCTTAGATTTGAGATGCAATCCATAGGCGATATTGGGATTAATTCAACTTCTGACGTACTCATCGAGGCGAGGCAGGATCATCGCTGGCAGATGGAATTGTCACATAACGGTGTACAAATTGCGAGCGGAGATACTGTGAATGCAGATCCAGATGAGCAACTCAACTTCATCTTGGGAGTAACGAATATTGGGAACCTTGCAGATCAAATCGACATGAATCCCGAGATTTCCCTACAGGTTGCAGGAGGGGATGATGGGACAGGCTGGACTGCATGGGGTGCTTCAAGTGCCAATGTATTGGTAAATCAAACGGAAAATCTCTCGATCGGTGTCAATACATCATCTAGCGCGTGGAAGGACACCCTTGCGACAATTACCTTCAATGGGTTGAGTGACGATACTGCAATTGCACCATTTGTGGTCCATGTGCAGATCAATCATGTCCCCGGTTGGTGGATTCTCGCAGGCGGGGCAGATTTGGATATTGATCGAAATGGTGCCAACATCACACTGATTGTTGAGCAGCGGGGCAACTCACCAGCAGAGCCATTCATCAATGGATGGGTGGATGCTGGAGGTTGGAATATCAGTGTTAGTGAAAATATCTCGACTCTATCTCCAGGGGAAAGTGCGAACTTTACCTGTTCGATTACTCCGCCCGACGGAGCCATTTCAGGTCATACGGTAGAATTGACGCTCCGAGCAAGGAATGGCGATGGTTCGGGAATGGGGCAAACGACATTGCCCCTCCGGGTGGCTGCTTGGCATGAATATTCACTCGAACATGACGAAGAATGGCACATTTCTTCTGTAGGTGGTTTACCTTTGGCAATGGTCTCAAATCTGGGCAATGCACCCACCACAATCGACGTTGAGATTCTTGGTTTGCCTGAGGGTTGGTCGCTTGTAGGACCGAGCCAAGTGAGTTTAGGCGTAGGTGAAAGTTCGGGCATACCTATTTCGGCAATCCCCGGCAATTCAAACCAAAGTGGCTATGGTTCAAGCGTGACGCTGCGAACCATCGATGAAAGTGGAACTCAGCGAGAGGCAACTTTGACCCTGACCGAAAGTGACAGGTCGTGGGCTACAAGTCCAGTATTGTTCGGAACGTCAGGAGATGTTCTGGAATTGGATTTCAACCCTGGATTCGATGTTACTTTAGTTAAGCAAGGGAGTCAAACACTTTCACAATCGGATGAAGGTGGTTGGCTTTGGACAGTTCCAGTGATCGATTCTGACGGGGAACTGGATGTAGATGGTGTCACTCTCGATTATTGGGCGCGTGTGCGCGACCCACCGACCCGTATGGGAACTTGTTCTGTGACGAATTCGTTGGGCACTGAACCTCAGGCAACATGTACGATTCACAATGGGACGACTGAAATTGGTTGGACGGCAATTTTGCGTGATGAAACCGGTGTAGTAATCGATTACAAAACGGGTCATTTGCTTGCGAATACTTCACGTTCAGCAGACTCAAAAATCAACCTTTCAGCAGCCTCATGGAATCCCACTCCTGGTGAACATACCCTGAAAGCAACGTTATTGGATGGAAATGGAGCATTGATTGCAGAGGATTCTCAAGTTGTTCTAGTTCGTGACACCGACTGGAATTTGGGCATCACCGCTGTCGAAATGAGGGAAAGTTCGGGACAGCAAGAAATCGTGGTTTCAATCAGTCGGCAGAACCAGTCTAAGTTCGCCGATGCAATCTGTTTCTTGCACCTCAGCGCAGATGATTGGAATGCTAGGCATCGAATCGATGTCGGTGGGGAACTGGCGCCACAGATTACCATTGAGCGCCCGAATCTGCCTGTTGGCACAACAATCAACATTGAGCTGCAATGCGATGCACCATGGGATACAGATAGTGATTCAGCGGATGATACAAACTTAATCGTATTACCTGCCGGTATTGCAGCACCAAGTGTCGGCTTCGATTATGCTATGCTTCTAGGTAGTCTTGTCATTGTATTCGGATTGATGGGAGTGCTTGGAATGATCCGGCCTGATTCAGGACCTCGACGTGTTGAGAAGCGAATGCGAGTTCGTAAGAGAAGTGCTGCGAAACAGATGTCAATTCCCGATTTGCAGGAGGACGATGAAGACATACACATCGAGGATGATGGTGGAGCGGAACCAATGATTGAAGTTGAAACTCCATCGGTTGAAGTTGAAACTGAATCGGAAGATGTTGAGGAACAACCACAACAAGAAGAAACCTCACCAGTGGATGAGTTTGAAGCGAGACTACAACGACTCCGTGAGCGACGTGAAAAACTTGGGGGCAATTGAGTGGACACCCTGAACACGGGTGCAATCACCCCTTTCCATACATTTGATCCCATGCAAGGCTCGTCTGCCGGGGAATTCGCAGACCTCTTGGATGCTGTGAGGGAAGGAAAGGGAGGCGATGCGAAGAAATTCGCTGAAACATGGCCTGAAGTTGCAAATCGATTGGAATCACAGGGTGTCTACCTATCAGAGGGAAGGAATACAATCGAGTGGGATGACGCCACACTGCTGTTCATTTCTCTAAGAGAAACTGCGAATGATGGAGGGCCAGCCGAACCACTCGACAGGGGGATTTCCATGGAACGCCTTGGGCGGTACCCAACAGATGATGGGAATGCAATTGCCTATCTTCGTGAATTTCTCATTCCAGAAGAAGAAGGCGATGAGGGGACTCGATTACTCACACAGTTGGATTCAGGCTTCCGAAATGAGGTTCGTGGACATGACAAACTTAGTGTGGGTTTTGGGGGTCTGACATTACACGGATGGTTGACTGAAACCGAAGTGAGTTCACTGCGAACGTATCTCCAACAATCCGTATGGAAAGTGGCTCAAAACGAAACCTTCGATGGAGGGGTTCGAGAAATTGTGAGGCATTTACTCATCATCCTCAAAACGGCTGAAAAACGCGGCGTTGGCATCCTAATGCGCGCACACGGAGATTAGAATTCTTCACCGGTTAACCGTTCATACATACTGGCGTATAGCGCAGCAGTTTGATCGATAATATCCTGAGGAAGAGCGGGGATGGGAGGCTCTTCTGTGCCGGCTTCACGTGCTGCGTAAAGCTCGGTGTGGTGACCTGTACCCAGATAATGTTCACGAACAAATTCCTTCGACAAGGACACGATGGCCCCTTTTTCATAATCAGCAGCAGCCCACCACCGATCCTCATCCAGAGTTCCAAAAGAATCGACAAGAACCGGGACACGCCCGGGTCCCAAAGCAAATTCCTTCTTCCCATCGACATGGATGAGGCCCCGTTTTGCAGCCTCTCTATGGATAATCTCATCCACCTTTACTACAATTTCTAAGATGGAATCAAATTCTTCGTCGGTCAAATTTGAAATTTCCAATGCTTCCTTTCGATCGAGGAGACGATCAAACTTTTCGAACTTCGTCGATACTTCCAGATAAGGTTCAGGAAGCTTAACTCCCTCTTCAAGAACCGTGCCGGGCTCAAACCCGAACTCTTCGGCACCTACGTCACCACGCTTGTATCGGCGCCACCCTCCACCTGCCAAATGGTGTCGACAAATGACCTCAAGGGGGACGAATACATTCTCCATGTCCCGTGGAATAGCTCCAGGTTCTCGAATGACTTCAAATCGGCGTGCAAGAACGCGATCAGGCGCATTCATCTCAATG
>CALCEF010000177.1 GCA_937901365.1 uncultured euryarchaeote
AGTTGGAAACACATCCCGATATCTGTGCAAAGATTGCTGAGATGATGCCAATGTCAGTTGAAGAGGTCCGCTCGATTCTTGCGAGCAAGCGCGTACCGATGGATGACAGTGAAATCGAGTTCATCGTAGAAACGGTGCGGAAGCAAATTCTGTGAAATGATAACCACCGGTCCACATTGACCACTCTTTTATTGAGGTAATACCTACTTCGGAGGACTGATTCAGATGCAACCTAGGGATACATCTGGACCGGCTGGCGAGCCAGGTCCTCTCGATGGTGAGACACACGCTCGGGTACTTGATCACCAACCGAGTGGTATGATTCAGGCGATTTCTGAGAAAGGATTGCACTTGATTCGGATTCGCTCTCCAGCGGGTAGTTCAAATCATGCACCCGGCACCTTGATTGAACTTGAAGGCGTCAATGTTCTAGGGACTACACGCCATCGAGATTTGTCGGTCATGGCTCAATCAGAGTTGCATGAGGTTGTCAAAGCAAATCTAACCGCAAATCCTGATGTTTGCTTGTCATTCTACAATCGAGCAGGAAATCTAACGCTGAAGATGCACGCGTTCCAACTACTACCTGGAATTGGAAATTCAAAGGCCATCTCCATGGTTGAAATTCGTGGTCGTACTGGTTGGGAAACCATTGCTTCATTGGATGAGGCATGCCAAATCGACGCCGCTGATTTACTCGCAGATCGATTGTGTCAAGAAATCGTAGACCCTCACATGACACCCAACCTTCTCGATTTGCTCATCCGTGCGTGAGGGATTCTAGTGGAGCGCGATGCGCGCTTTCTAGTCGATTTACATCGAGATCGGCACCGAATTGACCGAGAATTAGGGCAACATTACTTGGTCGATAATTCAGTGTTAAATGCAACAATTGAGATGTCCGGCGACCTTTCTGAACAACACGTTCTCGAAATCGGATGTGGACCTGGTTCGCTAACCAACCACCTTCTACGTGCGGGCGCGCGTGTGAGCGCGATTGAGATTGATCCAGGTTCTTTGGAACATATGCAGCACCACTTTGAAGAAGAAATCGCTTCAGGTAAACTGACTTTGATTCAAGGGGATGCATTGACAGTTGAATGGCCATCTGATGTAGATGCGATTATTGCCAATATTCCATATCAAATTTCGAGTCCACTATTGGACAGAATGCAACGAGATGCCCGCACGGTTCGAGCGGTGCTTTTGGTTCAGGAGGAATTCGCTGAGAGAATGGCCATGGCGATCGGCCCTCTGGACCGCGGCCCCCTCGGTCTGTCATTGTGGCTAGATTATGACATTGAAATTGGCCGTCGGGTTCCCCCCTCTTGCTTTTCCCCCCAACCCCGCGTCACTTCTTGCCTGGTCCAACTTGAGCCAATCGATCGATTGGCATCACTAGATAGCAAAGTAGATCGGCGAATGTTCAGACAAATTACATCTCAATGTTTCAACGACCGTCGGAGAAAATTGCGTAATTTGTTGAAGAAATCTCCACGCCGTCTCGCCAGAATCCCTGGCTGGCATCGTGGTCGTTGGCGGGATTCAATCCAATCATTACATGAACATCCATTGATGGATGAGAGGCCAGACATGCTCGAACCAGAAGATTGGCTCGAACTTTGCGACCTCATTTCCATGTTTGAAGCCTGAAAAGGGACGTATACGACAACGAGTTGATAGGGGAGCCCCCTTTCCGCTGGACAGAGTGCGCAGTGCACTGATGCAGGGCCTGCGGCCCGAATTCCGTGGCTTCAAGTAGGTCGCGATGCACTGAAACTACCCACCGGGGGCATTACATGGCAAAGAAAGACACCTACCTGGCGCTGTTGCGCCGTGGCGTTGACGAGACCACGGCGATGACTCTCGCTGATTCTGGCCTCAAGATTGGGGAGATTAAGAAACTCGACAAAGAGCAATTGGTTCAGAACTATGGTCTCAAATCAGAGATTGCAAGATCTGTGCTTGAAGTGTTACAATCTGGTTCGACCAGTGCTGGAAAAGAGCGGTACCTGTCCAACGTACTATCCGGTCCTGAAAAGAAACCGATGGGCAAAATTGAGGAGCAACGATTCAAGCGCCAGCAGAAGGATATCTTACTGGAATTGCAGGAACAGCGCGAGCGCCTCAAACTGGCCAAGGTTGAACAATTCCGTAGCCAGAAAGTAGTCATGAACCGTCTTGGAAAAACAATCGAACTAATTGTCAAACTCGAGAATAATTTTGATGATGAATCAAAAGATGAGCAGAAATCTAAGATTCGAGATCAACTTGAAACTCGTGGCCTTGAAGCAGCTCGTGACCACGAGTTGTTGGAACTTGAAGGGACACCCCAAGACATCGTAGATTTCCGCCGAAAGATCGTACCCAAGCTTTGCTTCCATGCCTGCCCCTCATGCGGAGAGGACATGGACCCTCGTTCCAGTGTAAACATGGATTTGGGTGACGATTTTGGTTTTATTTGCTGGGATTGCGAAACTGAATTTTCATCGGACATGGCCTCAGTCGTAGAATCTCGTCTTTCCTCAAAGAAGGACTGGATTAAGATTGACCCGAAGCGTAAACCCCGCGAGAAGGTCCTCCGCCCGCCCCGTGCCAAAACAGAGTTCAAGGACACAATCGCTGCTGACTTGGCTGCTACAGGTGCATCTGCAGATACCATTGCAGCTGCGGTTGAAGAGAGCAACCTTTCCAGTGGCCTCATGTCGATTAACGACTGGATTGACCAGACACTCGCTGTGAAGGGTTACATCCAAGCTCAAGAAGACCGTGAAGATTTCATCATCGCTACCGGTGCCGGCGCAACCAAATTCAACAAGTGGATGAAGAAGGCGGGCCTTGCATTCAACAAGCAATCCGGTCGATGGACACGTTGGGTAGATCGCTGATGCCCAACGCTATGACATGACACCTCTTGCGCAGAATCATGATGATTCCTGCGCATGCCTTGGCGGGAATCGCTTGCATCCATCTCGGTTTGATGGTTTCACGTGATCAGAAAAGTTGGCTGGGTATTGGTGTTGTTCTAGCGTTTCTCTCTCATGCAGTCATCGATTCATTGGCCATCTTCACCTATCATGACGGCAATCCATCCGGTACGATGTTCTCGCAATTTGTCTTCTGGTTTTGGTTGGCTGGAGGGGTTGCAGTCATCTATTGGGCTCTCTACAATGATCGACGTTATGGATACGGAATTCTGGCCGCATTGTCTTACGATCTTTGGGATCACTGGATATTGCGAAGCATCTCATGTGCAACCGATGGTTTTCCTGATGGATGTATGAATGTCTACGCATACGAACATCTGCATCTACACCATCTTGAATGGTTCATTTTGGATACTGTGTTTGCAGGAGTCGAGCGTCATTATGGAGATGAACCATATTTCCTAGTCGAACTCTGTTGTGTCGCGCTTCTTTGCACATCCATTTGGTGGTTGCGAAAGCATGCACCCCTCCCACTGGAGGATGAAGAGGAATGAGCGTGAATCGTCCCGTCTGGCCCATGGTTTGGCCATGGCAAGACGGCAAAGGTAAGACCATGCACTGGCGCGATGCATTGAATTCTCGCCGATTTTCAATTTCTTACCTGCTGATAATTGGCACCCTTTTTGCCATGTTTGGATTGGGTTCTCGGCACTGTGCAACACCATCTGAAGCCATCATCTGTGACTTCACCTTGTGGCCACACAATCTCATTGATGCTCCACACCTCTACGTCGTGTCCTTGTTCACCTCGATTTGGTTTCACAATAGTCCAGATCACATCTTGTTGGTGATTGTGCTCATCGTCATTTTTCTACAGAGTGCTGAAGTCAGAATAGGTACAAAGAGAGCGATGATTGCCTTGTTCAGTGTACAATTTCTGGTTGCATTGATTATCACAATTTATCTCCATGCAGGCCATCATTTGAATCCCGAAGATGGCTGGTTTGATTTCGGCCTGAGTGGCCGCAATTACATGGGTGGTTCGGTTGGTTTATTCGGAGTGCTTGGGGTATTATTTTCTCAAATCAAACGCCCCGTTGCTGGCGCTTTGTTCTATTCTGGATTTGAATATTGGAACGCCTTCATCTACCAAGGCGCATCGATGTATGTGGTGATGGGCCACGTTACAGCCTTCACATTGGGATTCCTACTTGGACAATATTGGCTACAATTGGACAACGAATCTGTGACTGATGAATTAAATTGAGGCAGCCGGTGGGACCCACATGGCGACGGTCCGCTTCTATCGAGGTGAACTTCTTCTTGGAGTGACCGAAATTGAACCTGATACGCCCCTGCTCGATTTAGCTGAAGCTATCGGTGTTGAAATCCCTCGAAATTGCACATCAGGAAATTGTGGAACTTGTATGTGTCGAATAAAGTCCGGTTCAGTATCGATGCCAGAACCTTTGCCTCCAGGTATCGACGAGGATCTCATCGAAGAGGGCGCGGTCTTGACCTGTATTGGAATCCCTGAAGGCGATATTGACATCGATTTGATTCCACCATTA
>CALCEF010000178.1 GCA_937901365.1 uncultured euryarchaeote
CACATGTGGGGCATATAATTCCGTGGTCCGAAATAATCGCATCGAGTTCCTCAGCGGTTAGAACGTCAGGGTTTGGGTGTTTTCCATCGACCAAGTGATCGCTTCTGAAGGCTCCATTACAGGCATTGCACTCAGACATGTAATCGTTGAATTCGCCCACATGTCCACTTGCGATTAAGACCGATTCGGGCGTGATGGTGGGACTATCAATCTCAACGATATTTCCGTGCGAAGACCAATGTTCAATCCATGAATCCTTCAGCCGTCGGCATAAGCGCCCACCATTTGGGCCGAAATCGAACAGCCCTGCAACTCCTCCATGAATCTCAAACGCGGGCAAAATTATTCCACGTCTCCTGAGCATACTTGTCAGGCGTTCAAGCCGTGCATTGGAGTCGCTCATGGGGCGTCGCGTGCGCGTAAGCCACATCAAGCAATCGGCGCATTTTTCGCTTGGATAGCAAGTTTAGTCACCTCCACAGTTAACGAGTCGTCCATTTATGCACCAATTATTGTCGAATTAGCGAATCGTTGATATACCGCTCCGTCACGCTACACGTCGAGTAATAGGAGGAATTTCTCATGGCAGAAACAGTATACCTTGAATCCTTTGAGGATACGGAGGTTTTATTGTCCAAATTATCCCAACCTGTACGGGATTGGTTTAAGGATAAATTTCCCGATTTTACCGATCCACAAAAGATGGCTATACCTTCAATTATCGAAGGCGAGCATCTACTGCTGTGTTCACCCACGGGTTCGGGAAAAACACTCACAGCATTTTTGACAATTATCGACAAACTTGTGCGTCTTGCAGTCGATGGCAAACTCGAGAAACAGGTATACTGTGTATACATTTCACCAATCAAAGCATTGGCCAATGATATTCAGCGGAACTTGATTGGCCCACTTACCGAGATCAAGGAACGATTTCTCCCAGGACGCGCTCAAGAAATCAAGGTGGGTTTGCGGACCGGCGACACTCCACAGTCAGAGCGCCAAAAGATGCTGCGAAATCCCCCTCATATTCTCATCACCACGCCCGAATCATTAGGACTCGCACTCGCCTCGAAGAAATTCAGACCATTAATGAATGATTTACAATGGCTAATCATCGACGAAATGCATTCACTTGTTCCAACAAAACGTGGAACACATTTGGCTTTGACAATGGCTTTGCTGGATACACTGATTGCCAATCCAGTTCAGCGACTCGGGATTTCTGCAACGATGGAACCATTAGAGGAAGTTGCACATTTCCTAGTTCCGGTCAAAGCGGATGATCGAGATGTTGAAACCGCAGCGCCGATGCCCGTATTTGACGATGAAGAATCGTCGGTTGTACACATAGCCAAAGTGAGTGAGGTTA
Source organism: uncultured euryarchaeote (assembly GCA_937901365.1). Lineage (GTDB taxonomy): Archaea > Thermoplasmatota > Poseidoniia > Poseidoniales > Thalassarchaeaceae > MGIIb-P. The sequence continues at coordinate 1,370 of CALCEF010000178.1, forward strand.
GAGAATTAGATTTGGATATTATTCTCCCACATCCCAAATTTAGTGAGGTGCCAGTGAAGCAGTTACTCGATCACAATGTGGACATCATCAAGGATCTCGTTGAGGCTCACACCACCACACTTGTTTTTGCAAACACGCGACAAATGACTGAGATTATCACACAAAAGTTGCGCGTATTGGGTCTAGCGGGTGTCGAAGGACATCACGGCTCGATGG
>CALCEF010000179.1 GCA_937901365.1 uncultured euryarchaeote
TTCGAACAGCACCACCCAAAGCGACAGCAATCATGGTGAGAAGAAAAAGGGCGAGAGGAAGGTGATGTAGCCGACGCCAATTACGAACTTCTGACACAATCGACACCCCGTCACAATTGCCTAATGTCAGTCCGCATCTTCTTCTTCAGATGCTTCGACGTGTTCGTGTTCAGAAGTATCGGACCAATCTCGTTGCCATTCAGCATCGACAGCCCCACCCGACCATTCACCCTCAATCATGATTTCTTCAACTTCATAGTCCTCTCGCCAAATCGGCTCTCCAGTAGAACCTGAAACAATGAGGCGGTTCGTGTTCTTGTCCAAGCCCTTACGGATGAGTTTGACACCACGGGTAACCGGTAACAAATGACCGACTGGCGTACCAGGTGTTACGATTGGATTGTTCGCAGTACAGATGAAAATACCTCTGGAAGGGGATAAGATATCGGCACTTTCAGATGGTCTTTGAGGGTCGACAATACGACCTATGACTTCACCGGATTCAACAAATGAGCCGCGACCAACAAAGAGATCGACCAATCCACCTTCATCGGCTCTAACCCAAGTTGAACCGCTGGCTAGTAAACGGAATTTTGGTCGTGCTGCGTTGCCAGGAATAACGTGTAAACTACGAAGCACATTGAGAACCCCATGAATGGCGATTTGGACCGCTTCGTGATCTGCTAGATTCGCACCCCCACCCTCATAGGTCAAGGAACCGATGCCAAGTTCTGATGCGGCTCTACGCATCGAACCCTTTGGTCCCTTTGAGTCGAGGATAACTTCGATACCAAATGCACGAGCAATTCGATTGCTTGGAGCGTGGGCGAGATCGGCTCTAACTTGAGGGAGATTGTCTCGCCCACGGGCCGCTGTGTGCAAATCCATGAGGAAGTCGGAGCCGTTGATGAGTTCGCTGAGAACACGATGTGCGACACGACCTGTGGTTGAACCAGCTTCCGAACCGGGGAATTCCCGATTCAAATCACGACCATCTGGGAAATATCGCATTTGGCGTGTAAAACCTGGTGGGTTGAGAACTGGGGCTAGGCGTACCGTTCCTGCCATCATTTCGGGGTCCAATGGCCGCCCCGGTCCAGTAAACACATTCTGTGAAAGTAAACTCGCGGCCACTTGACCGACCATTTCGTCACCATGGACCCCTCCTGTGATTGTAATTGTAGGGCCAGGGCGACGGCCGTGAATGATGGTCACCGGTGTTGGCCATGAATCACCGAGTTTGACATCGAGAAGAGGAAATTCAATCTGTCGAATGGTGCCCGGTTTGATTCTCTTCTTGAAGAAGCGATGTTGCTTTGCACCGGAAAGACGATCCCATTCAGGTCTACCGGGTTCATGTGCATCCAAAGCACGCTCGATTTCGCGGCGACGCTTCTGGGGAATCTGATTGCTGACCTTGAGCGTCTTGCTACGCTTGGGTCTCGAATCCTTCTTTTTTTTGGCCTTTTCAGGCATACTCCATCCCCTTCCACTCAAGCGGTGATGGTGCCTCGTGCAGACTACCCCTCTTTGAAGGAACCGTGCAAAGGACTCCGTAGGAGTCAATTCTCGCAGTCAACCCTCAAAGGCGGTCGATTTCCTGCCAAACGTATGGAAGATGAGAGCGTTCAGGAGCGTCACGCTCCAAACAGCATCTGCTTTGGTTGTGGTCCAGCAAATGAAGAGGGTTTGAAAATCCGCTCTTTTCCGATTGAAAATGGTTTGAGAATGACGTTTGAAACTTCGGATTCCCACCAAGCATTCCCTGGTATGATTAACGGAGGAATCATTGGAACTTTACTTGACTGCCACGGAAATTGGACTGCCGCCATGGCCATCATGGCCGAACGTGGTGAAGGACATCCGCCTTGTACTGTCACTGCCAGATATACCGTCAAATTACGACGACCAACCCCTCATGGTGTACCGCTAGAAATTACCAGTCAAGTCGAATCAATTGATGGAGATCGTGCTGAAATTAGTATGGTGCTAACTGCGAATGGAGATGTCTGTGCCCAAGGTGACGGATTGTTCGTCGCGGTCAAGGAAGGCCATCCTGCGTGGCATCGCTGGCATTGAGTGCTGGATC
>CALCEF010000180.1 GCA_937901365.1 uncultured euryarchaeote
GCAAAGGGTGTCTCCATAACACCCTCGCGCTCAGAATGACTGAATCAATGGGCTCGCAGTGGGCCGCCTCAGACGCTACCCATGCGATTAGGAGAAAGTGATTGTTGCTTCCAATGTCACTTGCAACCTTGCATGACTGTCAGCAATACCTGCACTGGCAGTCACCACTCGTTCGGACCCAGTTCCAGTAACCGTGATGTCTGAGAGAATGATTTCCACCCCACGTGCTTCACCGTGACGCATCAGATCATCAGCAACCGATTGCGCGGCAGCCGTTGCAGATTCGGTTTCATTTGAGCCCGCTTCATAGAGCGCCATCGATCGGTTTTCCATCAGTGGTTGCCATACGGTCAAGGTCTCTGCACTGGCATCCAAAACCGCATCTTCCTGAGCGTCATACGGTTCACCCAAACTCGCGGTTCGAACCGTGTTCAGAGACATGGTGAGTAGGGCAAACATGAGAATCAAACCAGTCATCAACAGCATCTGTGCTGAATCATCCCTAGAGAAATCTCTGCGCATCAAGCACCACCTCCTGTGTGCCATACCTGGAGACTCACTGTCCAAACGTGTCCCTGTTCGTGTACGAGATGATGGATTGTCAATGAACGGCCTTCCGGTTCAGATACAGTACCATGCGGCTCCAATGGCCCAGCGTCTACAGCCAACCAACAATTACCGCGAATTGAAGCAGACAAAGAATCGAGCATGGTCTGACAAGTCGCATCGTCGTCACCTGCAGAAAGCATCTCTGTCAACATGGAAGAATGGTTGGCATCGTCCAATGCTGTTGCACCGGCCAGACTGTCGTATGCATCTTCAGCAGCCAAATCGAGAATCCCGTCACTGGCGGGAGAAGTTGGATCGGGTACTTTGAGTTGAAGAATGAAGGTGGCGGTCATGAAAAACAACCAGAATAGCGTAATCATCTCAAGAATGTGGACCTGAGCTGATTCGTCAGCGCTTTCGCGTCGCGAAATCATTCGTTAACCTCCTGTAATTGGGATGAAGCCGATGGCTGGATTCATTCCAACGCCTTGCGGAACACCGATGAGAGTCGGTGAAAATGCTGCGAGATTAAACAGAACCAGACAGATAATCATCATCATTCCAGCGTGCTTCATTCCAGTTGAGAGGCGCCCAGTAGCCATGATTCCGGCCATTGCACCATTGCCCATGGCTTGCGCGTTCACACCGTAGAAGAACACGACCAGGAAGAAAAGAGGGTCGACTGCGTTGATTTGCATGTTTCCAATCGTTTCACTCTCGCCACCACTATTGCTGCTTGCAATCGCAGGAATAAAGACGTTTGAAAGGACGACAATAACGCCGATAAACACGATGAAAGATACCCAAATAACTGCGATGTAAGAGCCGATTGCTCGAGCACGTTCACCCTTCAAGAACTGAATCTCACGACTGTCGTTGGCGGCGGTTACGAGAATATCAGAAATCTTACCACCGGCCTTGTTCGCCTCTGTCACGAGACTCACAGCACGTTGTACCAACGGCGTACCAACACGGTCCGCAAACATCTCCAAAACGTCTCCAAAAGCGATACCCCACGATAATTGATCAGACATTTTCTTGATTTCTGGATTCAGCGCCCCATATTCAGAATTCGCTAGTGTTCTCACCGCGAGGGTCATCGAAAGACCACCCTTCCAATACTCTGCCAAATCTCTCAAGAAGTCTGGGAACTTGTCCTCAACCGCTTCAATCTTCTTCATTTGGCGGTCCGAATAAACAGCGGCTGGATAAACCATGATTAGGAATCCGAGGCCGAAGAAATTGACGAACATCGTCGGCCTGAGACTCAATGGTCCCAGATTGACTTCTGGACCCAACCAAAGCGATTTGTTGTTCATATTTTCAGGGATTCCGTCCCATGAATCGACTGTGACTGTGAAATCTACATTGTTCAACATGGTGGAACCATCACCATCTGGTGGCAATTCAAATTTAATCCACAATTGGTATTCCCCTCCCGGTTCAACGTGTGGGGATTCTCCAGTGCATGTACCATCATTAGCGACACACTGGAATGTCAGAATTTGTTCTCTTTGATTCGACCCGATGGCGTAGTGATAAACGGTGACTTCGAATTGATATGACTGGTAAGCATCCGCCGTTACTTCAACCCTCATCGGTTGTTGTGGGTGCTGTTGGAGTTGTCCATTATCGATGAGTTGATTGGCACTCATTCCAGGCACGTGGAACGATTTGGCCAATCCTGGGGGCTTGACTCGAGGCCATGATTCCGACCAAACCTCTTCTTTCGGACTTTCTTCAGTCAACCAGCAAGTCTGATTGTCAAAGTAAGTCGGTCCTGCTGGATCCATGGCGTCAAATGAATCAGGGCAAGCCATGTTGAGGAATGCAGGGTTGCCATTGGGTTGGGACAAGATCAGTCCAGAATTGGTGAGCCAAAAGCCCAAGCAACTGATTCCAAGAAGCATCCCGACCAACAATATTGCAATGAAATTCGATTGGGTCTTGTCATCCTTTGGAAGTTCAAGATTCACGCGGATTTTGTCTTTCTTTCGTGCCATCTTTTCACCCCCTCACATTTTTTGCTCTTCGCTCATTAACCAAACCAGGCCGGAATACGCGATGTGAATCATCGGTAAGACACCCATCACAATACCATAGACCATGCCTTCACTGATTTGGCTACCCGCACCGGATACCCAGAACATGATGACGAGCATGACGATTAGGAACAGTGGCATTGCAACCGCGACAACAACGTATGATTCGGCCATCAATCCAAGTGTCTCAAGGAACATGGTCAATCGAATTCGGTTTTCACGCATGTAGTGTTCTGCGCGATTTAGGAAGTACAACTTGAGGTTACCACCACTGGAAAGTGTGCCAACCATTCCTTGGAAAAACTCAGTCGCCCAAGGTGATGCTGCACGGTCAACCGCATGCTTGATGGCGGTAATCAAATCCATTCCTAGCAAAGAAATGTCTCGGTAAATCATGGCTGAATCGTAAGCGATTTCACCATAAATTTCCTCGTTCGCAGCCAACGACTTGAAAATTTTCATCGGTGTTGCATTGGCTGCTGCCATGGCCGCAGTGTATGACGCAGCGTAAGGCAAGAACTTCTCCAATCGATCACCGCGAGCGGTCCTCTCCCTCTCCGCTGTATTTCCAAAATACTTGAACGCACCATAAGGCATCAGAATACCGATGAGAATGACAATCAGAGCCTTTGCGGCAAAACCCAGCGTTTTGGTTTCGTAAAATGGACAGCCTCCATAATGGATCCCCGATGCAGAGTCAGACCAATCGATATCCCAATCAACAGCATCTTTGTTCTCGAATGCCCAGATGATACATGGGTCGACACTCTCTGCCGTTTGCTGTTTTTCGTATAGGGCAATGCCACCTGCCTCAGGCAAGAATATGAGCGCGAGGAGCCCAATACAACCCAATGTTGAGAATATTGTAGACATCAGAGTCGTCGCCTTGTAAACTTCAGGCATGATGCGAATATCGGCTTGGGCTAGAGTCTTCATCAACTCCTTATCCGCACGCGCACTCTTTCGATACAAACCACCGAAAATAGAGTTGGAGAGCTTTTGCCACTCCGTCAGGACCATTCCCTCAAACAGAGGGCCGGTATCCTTCTTCTTCGCCATGTTATGCGCCTCTCAACTACCATTCATCATCATTGTAAATTCAGCGCAAACCATCCACTCGCGCCAGTACATCGTTGGGACGAACGTAGTATTCGGTGATGATTTGAGCCACTTGGTCCGACTTTCGAATGTCGTTGAGAACCATCCAATCAAGGATGCGCTTCCGAGTACGAAGTTCTTGACGCATCTTCTCTTGGGTGTAGTTAATTTTCACCATAATCTTCTCAAGAACGTAGGATTTTCCTGAGAAATCAAAATCGTCACGGGCTGGATCCCACTTGAACACCTCGTTTGTGATTACTTCTTGGCTGTGAGGGTCGACACCGACAATCTCGACGACCTGCTTTGTTCGGCGAACACGCCGACCATTGATACGTGTTTGAATTTGGATTGCAACGGCCTCAAGAGCAGGTAGCAGAACACGTGGGATATCAATCGGTTTGTTCTCAAGACGGTGGACTAGGCTGGGTACAGAGTCGGCGTGAACCGTTGAGTACGAACAGTGACCTGTGGCCATTGCTTGGAACAGAACATAGGCTTCAGCACCACGAATCTCACCGACAATAATGTACTCGGGCCGCTCTCGCAGAGCAGCCTTTAGCAACTCGAACTCACCGATTTCACCCTCGCTGGACTCACCACCGAATCCCTGTCGGGTTAGACCTGGAATCCAGTTGGGTTGAGGAATGTTCACTTCACGAGTGGATTCAATACTGACAATCTTCATCTGCCAAGGAATGAACAAACACATCGCGTTCAGAGTGGTTGTTTTCCCTGATGCTGTTCCTCCGACGAATAGCATTGAAATTTCATTCTGGAACGCAATCCAAAGATATGCAACCATCAAACTCGTCATCGTTCGGAATGCGACGATGTCACAAGGACTGAACGGATCTTCGCGGAAGCGTCGAATACAGAATGTCGAACCGCGCGTTGACACTTCTCGACCTAACTTCATGACGATTCGAGAACCATCCATCAGTGTCGCGTCAAGCAATGGTTCGGCAACTGAAATGTGCTTTCCACAGCGCTGTGCGAGTTTAATCACATAGGATTCCAATTCGGGGTCATCCGGCCAAGAGATTGTAGTCTCCACGGACTCAAACTTTCTGTGGTATGCGAAAATAGGAATATTTGTTCCATCCAAACTGACGTCCTCAACGTTGGCATCATTCATCAGAACATCCATGCGGCCGTAACCGATGAGATCACGCTTGAGGTAATAGAAAATCTTCGAGCGCGATTTTTTGTTGACTTTCAAGCGATAAGATTTGACAATCTGATCCATTGCGGCACGGAGATAGAGTTCAGGATTCGCATCGATCTCATCAATATCTGCTGTCAATGCCTGAATGAAGATGTCCATAATCTCCGAACGAACCTCTTCTTCCTTTTTGGTCAAAGGGGGCTCAATCACTTGGTAAATGATGTTCAGAGTGCGCAAATCACGCACGATTCTAGCGAATGCGTGCGGTGGCATCACCGGGTATTTGTCGAGCTCTTCATACTGCACTTGTTGGCGACGTTGGCGTTGCCGCCGGCCACCTCCACCTCTCCGCGCCATTCTCGATACCTCCGGCCCTTGATTGTCGGATACTGCTCCGCACACTATAAGATTCCGCAGGGAACCATAGGTTCCCTACCTACTGTTGAACAAATGGCTGTCGCCGAGGAAATTTGTCCAATCCATGAAAAACGATGAATTCAGTTCTCAAAAGCAGTTCTACCCCACCTTCGTTCAAGCATCAAGAGGAATGTTCCCCCCAGCGCCAACAAGCCCAAGGAAATGGCAATGATTCCACCAAAGGATGCTTGGGCTTGAGTTGAGTCGTAAACAGCTGATTCTGCACCGAGACCCCCCGCCTGAATTTGGTCAAACTGATTTGCGTAGAGCGACATGTCTCCTTGGGTGAAGGAGAGAAGGAACAGGGATACCAATGGTAGAACAGTCGCCACCCAAAATATGGCCATGATTTGAGTGTCAAAAATCGCCTTGTTAGGTCGCAGCCCCATCAATAATCCACTGAGTGCAACAATGTAGACTGAATTTGCAATCATCACCAATAATGCAGGCAACAAGCCAGCCCATTGATTCAGTAGATGAGCCATCAATATGAGGAAGAGAATAGAGATCCAAGTTGTCATGATGAAATAAACCAGAATTTTTGCCCGCAAGAGTTGAGGGACTCTTACCGGTAATCCATTGAGAAAATCGGGACTATCGACCGCATTTAGCCAAGAATAGAAATTGAACCCAAAGAATCCCAAGAAGGGCGCATATGATAGCAGATTGAATGGAATGGGGAATCGGGCAAAATCAGCCATCCAGGCCAATGCTAGAAGGAATAGGAGAGGGACGCAATAGGAACCCAGCATTTTGAACAATGTTCCCGAACGCCAAACATCGACCATCTCTTTGGCAACCAGTGTGCGCATCTGTCCGTTTCCTAGGAAGAATAGGCGTTGATGTACAGGGATGAAAAGTTCTGTTCGGGTCGTGACTCTAACCTCAAAATCATCGGGGACAAGATAGGCACCAACTGTAGCGATCAATAGCCATGAAAGTGCGGCAATTGGAAGCAACACCAGTTCATGTGTCAATTGAACATGCAAACCTGCGATTGCGGTTTCGAGTGGGACGATGTCGATGGCGACAATGATTCCAGCCCCCACCGCACCGATTGGAACCAAGAGCGCGCCGAGTCGAGAGCGGGACCAAATTGCACTGGCAAAGAAGGACAGGGCCAAACCCTGCATCATCGTCACCAGCATACATGCCAAGACAATCGGCAGGGAACTCCAAAGAAGTGGAATGGACAATCCTGTGAACATACCGAAGAGAATACCCAATGCCATCCCTCCAACAACTGGAGACAATATCAGACAGAGGTAGAAGGTCACTTCTTTGCAATAGTATGCGAGATACACTGGTGGTAATTCTAGAGGCAATAGCGCCGGGCTGGCTAGTAAATACGACTTGCCGCTACCTCGCTGGCTCACCATGTTGCGTCCGATGAATGCAAAGGAACCCATGCCGAGGCTAAACATGAACAGAGATAGATGCAAACCAATTTTCAATTCGTTCCAAGTAAATGCCTTCTCAGCTTGAGCCTCTGCCGCCTTCACTGTATCAAATGCTGAATCAATTCCTGCATCACCGGTCAAAAAGCGAAGCCCGACAGTGATGATCATGGTGACAAGAGCAAGCATGACTGGGAACATCATGATGTGCCTTTTTCGAGCGAAATCGACGTTTTGGCGCCATTCCTCTCTAAACATCATCACGAAGTTTGAACGAAACGAGGTCCCGAAAGATGGTGGCTCTCTCAAGCCATCGTGCATGCTCATTCCTCCTCATTGGTTCCTGTTCGAGATTCGATTTCAGCAACAGATGCACCGACAAGGCGGATGAAAATATCCTCCAAGTCCTCGCCGGAATTTTCTCGTAATTCATCGAGGGTCCCCGCAGCCAAAACACGTCCTTGGTCGATGACTGCAACCCGTGTGCACATTCGCTCTGCAACCTCCAAAATATGTGAGCAGAGGAAAATGGTCCCACCTTCAGCGATGTGTTCCATCAGCAATTCACGACATTTCCTTTGGTAGATTGGATCGAGATTGACAAAGGGCTCATCGAGGAATAACAGTCGAGGTTCGTGAATGAATGCGCCAGCGAGCATCACCTTCTGGCGCTGTCCCTTTGAGAGGTCCTTGCAAAGTGTCTCTCGTTTGTCTTCAATACCAAACCACTCCAACCAATAATCTACCTTTGAATCGATGTCTTCAATCCCCCGAATTCGACAAACGAAGTCGAGATATTCAGCGGAGGTGAGGTATGAAGGTGGACTCTCAGATTCGGGGACAATACCGACATTTGCCTTGACTTTCTGAGGATCCATGGCAACATTTGTGCCCAATACTTTTGCTGAACCCAATGAAGGTGAAAGTTGACCGGTTAGGAGTTTGATGAACGTGGATTTCCCGGCTCCGTTGGGGCCAAATACACCAAAAAATTCACCGGGATAAACCAAGACATCGAGCGGATGTAGTGCGACAAAATCGCCAAATCGTTTGCCGAGATCTTTGGTCTCGACCAGTGCTTCGCCGGTCATTCTTATGCCCCTGTCCACTCAGCGGTTTCTCGATTGAGGAATGCCTTGACACCAATTTCCATATCTGCAGTGTCAAATAGTGCACAGAACATGTCTCTTTCCGATAGAATTCCTGCACTGAAAGGTTGTTCCAAAGCAGCCCGGACCGCTGCCTTGGCAACACGGATGGTATGGGGTGATTTACTCGCTAGGTTTTGTGCGATTGCCATGGTCTTCTCTCGGAGTTCATTTTCATCTACGAGATGATTGATGAGACCGATGCGATGGGCTTCCTCACCCCCAATCATTTCTCCGCTCATGACCATCTCCATCGCACGACCATACCCCAATAATCGGCACAATCGCTGTGTCCCTCCGCCTCCTGGAATCAAACCCAGATTGATTTCTGGAGTACCGAACTTTGAGCGAGGGGTGGCCAAACGCAAGTCGCAGGAAAGGGCTATCTCCGACCCACCGCCTAACGCAAAACCATCGATCATTGCGATGGTCGGTTTGGTAAGATTCCAGATATATTCCCAAGAATTGTCATCGAAAATTGGGCGGATTTCAACGCTTGATTTTCCTTCAAACTCAGAAATGTCTGCACCTGCAACAAACGAATTTGGTTTCTGGCGCTTGCCTTCAGGTGGTTCATTTGGACCCGCACCAGTGATGACAATGACTCGAACTGAATCATCTGATTCAGCCCAATTACAGGCTGATTTCAACGCCGTATTCACTTCGCTATTCAGTGCGTTCAACTTTTCTGGACGGTTGATGGTCCATACCGACACCACCCCTCCGGAGGGACTGGCTGATTCAGCAGGGACATTTTCGATTTGAAGCACGTCGGATTCTGGAGGTGCGCTCATGTGGCGCCGTAGGCGCCATACTTCTCAACCCTATGGTTTGAGAATTCACTCGTCCATTTCATCTCTCAAGGCATCTAACTTCGAACTTGATGCAGGGGGTGGAAGGGGTAAATCGCCAATTTCAGGCAATGGTGGAGGAGGTAAATCCCCGAGATCTGGAAGAGGTGGTAATTCAGGCAATGGTTCTGCACTGGCAATGAATCCTTGATCCAATGGCAGACGCACCTTGAGGAGACGAGTGGCGTCAATACGTGCAAAAACCGCTCCTACCGGACTACCGGCTGGAATTTCTCCCGTGACCTCGTGGATGGTGTGACCGTGATTTTCAGTACCGATGAGTGACAGGAGGTCTTCCGATTCGTCTGCGGACTGGTAAATCTTGGCTGTTTCAGAACGGATGTCTGCAAGTTGCTCTCTCCGTCTAGCTTCGATACGACGGCGAATCAGTGCGTGCCGATCTCGGCGGTCATCAATGAATGATTCAATGTCTGCTTCCTCCATAGATTCTGCATCGATTTCGGCAACGAACTCTTCGGCAACGTGAACATTTTCATCGATCACAGAAACCTCTACTTCGTCATCTGCCAAACTGACTACGACTTCTTCGTCAACGGGTTCAGGTTCAGGTTCAGGTGCACCACTACGACTGCGGGACAATTTAGCGTCTCGGCGAGCGGATGCGTCCTCTTCTGATTGAACTGGGGCAGGGAGTTCCTGACCTGATTCGGGTTCGCTCTCTTCTTGTTGGATCTCGGAACGTCGGCGAATTCGTTCGACTTTACGCCCACTACCTGTGCCCATCAAGAAGATAATGAGAAGTAGAATGATGGCTCCGAAAATCAACCGCTCCTTCTCTTCCAAACTACCAGCGAGTGCGAGGAAGCCAAGGACGCCGATAACGAGTGTGAACCACAAGAGCAGTCGCTTGAACGTGACCATGTCGGCGCCTCCAGCCCATCCACTTGTTTGCCCGTCTTAGGGATGCCGACGCTAGGCTCCGTCATCATTCAGGTAATCGAAGAGGGCGCGTAGCGCCCTGCCACGGTGACTGTATGCTGATTTTTCTTCAGAGGTCATCTCGGCAAAAGTGAGACCGTTCTGGCTTTCATCTGGAATGAAAATAGGGTCGTAACCAAATCCACTCTCTCCCTTCATTTCCATTGAAATCGAACCATCACAACGGCCGACAAAAACCTCGACCGCTTCACCTGTCCAAAGCGCTGCAACCGTCAGGAAATGAGCTGTTCGTTCTTCGTCGAGCAGGCGCAAGATTCCATCGCACCCAATCGATTTCAGAACATGTGCCGAATAGACACCTGGGAATTGCGGCAGCGCGTCGATAAACAATCCAGAATCCTCAACCAACAGTGATTCTTGAAGGCGTCCCTGCGAGGCTAGTAATTCAACTCCTTGGGCAATTTTTGCCAACGCAACAGTGGTCAAATTATCACTTTGAGGTTCAACGATCTCTGGCACTTCACCATTGATCTCAAAGAACTGGATTTCCCATCCGAGTGGACTCAAAAGGGTCTGTGCTTCAGTGAGTTTCCCTGAATTCCCAGTCAAGAAGTTCAGAGTCGCCATGTAACTGCGAACAGAAGGTGAGGGTTGAAGTCTTCTCTCCGATTCCAAGCCGTCATGGAACCCAAGATGCTCGCTTTGGTCGGCATTGGAGGAGCGATCGGCGCCGTGCTTCGATATGCGATTGGAGAATGGATTCCAGATGGGTTTCCATGGGGTACACTAACTGTCAATTTGCTGGGTTCATTGCTTCTAGGCATCATCGTGGGAATGTCACTTTCAGCAGAGATGGGGTTGCTTCTTGGAACGGGGATTATGGGTGCATTTACGACGATGTCAGCCTACAGTGTCGAC
>CALCEF010000181.1 GCA_937901365.1 uncultured euryarchaeote
TTACAACCGCAGCAAACAATTCCGGACCACATTGGTTTCATGTTGTCTTTGAACGTGATTTTGCAAGAGAATATCCAGAGCACATATTCATCACTCCATATCACCCTCTAACACGTTTAATCATGGAATTTGGAACCGATTCACCAATCTACCTTCATGCCGAATCTCTTGATTCTACTCCCATTGATGCAGCATGGTGCGTTTGTATTGATTGGACCGTTGAGAGTTTAACACAAACGACAGTTAGGCGATGGTTGTATCTCGATTCAAGTGGCAATCCTGTCATGGACCATGGCGCAAATCCACTGCGGTTGTTGCAAATTGGAGAGGTTGTCGGCGAATTTGACTTGCAAGGATTTCTTGACCCAATTGAAGAAGCACTGTTGGAAAGTGAACGACTCCGATTGCTGCCACTTCTTGGTGAATTACGCGACAATGCTGAGCACGCCTGGCACCAAAGGATCTTGCGGGAAATGGGGCAGCTTGCGGATGCGGATTGGACGGCGCGTTCTGAGGGGAGATTGCCGGATCCTCGTTGGGTACGAATGAAGAATAGTCTCATCACTAGATTGCAGGATGAGCTTGCGAGAAGATTGGCGGATTTAGACCACATCAGAGACAATCTCGAAGGATGCTTGAATCTACGAGTTGCTATTCGAATAGATTGATCACTCTTCTTCGGAATCAACCACGTCAAACACATCGATGTAAGGCCGTAGTGTTTCAGCGTGTGATCTCAATACTTCTACAGTTCGACCTTCTGGTTTCAAACCTCGAACGAGTTCCATTCTAGTTTCATTATCAACTTTCATTCCGAAGGCCTCTAACCTCTCCCCGATCTTCCTCTGCAAGCGGCCACCTGTTCGGTCCCAATCCATGAGAAGTATCACTGAAGGACCCTGATCTACCTTGTTGAGAATACCATATTTTTCAAAGATATACGCGATAAATCGTGACTGATTCCAACCGCGATTGACCTGCTCGATCTCTCCAGTAAAACCAAGTGACTCTAGGGCGAGGCGGTCATTCCTTCCTTCAACGATGATGGGGCAGCCACATCCACCTTTTCGCGTAGGGCGATTGCGGATTCGTGCTTCGCCCAAGGCCCTGCCCGCTGTTGTATACCGGGCATCTCGATTATTCGACAAGTCACTCCTTCCAGTGGGGTAATTTAGACCAAACTCCCATCAATATCTTTTCACAGATGCTGATTATTGATTTAATCGGGCGGTTTTGGAGATTCAATCGGTTTTACTGACCCCCCTACGGGGGGCCAGACAACGCTCATATAGCGTCCTCACTCCGGGCCGGCTGAGGCTTTACTATGGAGGCAGGCGGAGAGATTTTTTGGTACCTCTTCGACATCTTCAATCTGTGGGCAGTCATTGTCCTCGTAATCGTCCTTGTTTGGATGTTCCATCATTCACTCCGATACCGCTCTAAGGATGGAAGTGACAACAACGTTGACAATTTCAAACCCGGAGTTTTCCCCAAAGAGAACGACAACCTTACAATGGAGTTGACTTGGACAATTATTCCCTTCATTCTGATTGTCTATCTCACATACATTGCATGGGGACCCATCGACGAAATGTGGACGGCTGATCCCGATGCACACGAGATTTCCGTTGTAGGAAATCAATGGTATTGGGAATTTGATTGCGACCCAATGCGGGGCACAGCGGATGCCCCTGAATCGAGTGTTGAGATGGAAAATCGATCCGCGATGATGTTCTACAATGAGAATGGGATTTTGATTTGTGAACTTACAACTATCGAAGTTGAAGGGCAAATTAAGCCACTTTTACGAGTGAAGGCTGAAGAATCATACAATTTCGCTATGACTTCGAACGACGTGACGCATGCTCCGTTCTTCCTTGATTGGGGGCTCAAAGAAGATACGCAACCAGGGATGGAAACAAGATTATACTACACACCCAGCATGGATGAGGTAGGCTCTTCATTGCTCATGTGTACAGAATACTGTGGAAAAGACCACGGTTACATGACCGCAGTGGTTGAGGTCTTTGAGTGAGGTGACTACGATGATTCGTTCAATGAATAAACCACGTTCCTTCGGATTACTCGCTATTCTGCTGTTCGCACTTGTTCTCGCACCCAGTGTACAATCGTATCCTACGGGAATCTCTGGTGCGCAAGATGGAGGATGTTCCTGCCACGGACAAACTGCAAGTAGCGAAGTCGTGCCAAGCCTTGAGGGATTGCCCACCGAACTAGAACCGGGAGCAACCTACACACTGAACATTTCATTCACAGGTGGTCCATCATTTGCAGAAAACGCAGAACCTGCAGCCTTGGGTGGATTCCATCTTTGGGCCAGTGCGGGTGTTCTAGCGCCTGTTGATGGAATGGTGAAAACCAATTCTGATGGTAGTGTAACTCACACGGGTGACGACAAAGATGACACCGGAATGGGTAACGACCAGCGCGAATGGCAAGTTGAGTGGACTGCGCCAATGGAAGGTGGTGCGAAATTCACCCTTCACGTGAACTCGGTCAATGGGGACGGGACAAACGGTGGAGATTTGTGGGGTCGACTTACTGCTGAAGTGGGTCCACAACCTGTCGAACAAGCAAGTGGCCTTACCGTACTAGCGAGTGCAATTTTACTGATGGTAGTAATCACACTGGGTTGTGTGATTTGGGTATTCTACAGACAAGATCCTGAGGCCTTCGCTTGGGAACGATTCTGGCCATGGTTTAGTGATTACATCACAAGCACGGATCACAAAAAGGTCGGAACACTATACATGGTAAACGGAC
The DNA here is from genome assembly GCA_937901365.1 of uncultured euryarchaeote. Taxonomy (GTDB): domain Archaea; phylum Thermoplasmatota; class Poseidoniia; order Poseidoniales; family Thalassarchaeaceae; genus MGIIb-P. Next base: position 2,785 of record CALCEF010000181.1, read on the forward strand.
TTTTCTTCCTAGGTGTTGGTGGATTATTCGCTCTCATCTTCCGCGTGCAATTGGCCACTCCTGGAAACGATTTCCTAACCCAAGACGAGTACAATCAATTCTTCACCATGCACGGCACTACGATGATTTTCTTAGCGGCAATGCCAATGATTGCTGGATTTGCAAACTGGATTGTACCCTTGCAAATCGGTGCTCCTGATTTGGCCCTACCGCGCTTGAATGCACTGGCGTTCTGGTTGAACCCTGCAGCTGCACTACTCCTGTTCTCCGGTATTTTCAGTGGGCAAGGGGCTGATACCGGATGGACTGGTTATGCCCCGTATATCGTATCGCATACGGCTCATTCTGGGGCGACGTTATGGGTGGCTGGCCAAATTCTGATTGTTGCCTCATCGACTATTTCGGGTATCAACTTCATGACCACATTCTGTACGATGCGGGCTCCGGGCATGGGATGGATGCAAATGCCCTTGTTCTCATGGTCGATGCTGATTGCAACCTTGATGCTCTTCATCTCAATCCCTGCATTCGGAATTGGACTGATTCAAGTCTTATTGGATCGGACGATAGGTACGGTGTTCTATGAAGTGGCTGCAGGAGGGGACCCTCTACTCTGGAGTCACCTATTCTGGTACTTTGGACACCCTGAGGTGTACGTTGTTGTACTACCTGCCTTCGGTGTTATTTCTGAGGTTTTGTCCACCAGCGCACGACGCACAATCTTTGGATACAAATCGATGGTCTTCGCACTCGCGGGAATTGGAATTGTTGGGTTCATTGTGTATGGACACCACATGTTCACATCGGGTATGAGTCCAGTATTGCGCTTCGTGACAATGTTGACGACAATGCTTGTTGCAGTTCCTACCGGAATCAAGATCTTCAACTGGTTGCAAACCATGCACGGTGGCAGCCTTGTCTACAGGACACACACGCTATGGGCACTTGGATTCTTGGTGACTTTCACCCTCGGTGGAATTTCTGGAATGTATTTCCCGGCAGTGGCCATGGATTTGCACCTACACGAGACCTACTTCGTGGTTGCACACTTCCACTATGTATTCGTGGGCGGTATCGTATTCGGACTCTATTCTGGAATCTACTACTGGTTCCCCAAGGCCACTGGACGCATGATGAATGAGAAGGTTGGAATCCTCCACTTCATGACTGGGTTCATCTCTTACAACTTGATTTTCTGGCCCATGCACAGACTTGGAATTCAAGGAATGCCTCGAAGGCAACACACTTACTTCATCACCACCGATGAGTACTTTGCACTACCACCAGAAGCTGCTGATTGGAACATGCTCATCACAGTCGCTGCGTTCATGTTCTTTGCCAGCAACCTGATTTTGGTTTACAACATGATTAGCAGTGGGCTACGTGGCCAAAAGGCACCGAGTGACCCATGGGGCGGATGGTCGATGGAATGGTTGGTCTCCAGCCCACCACCGACACCCTCGCATGACCCAAGCGACCTCCCAGTGCTGGAATTCGCTGAAATCCATGAGGATGGAGAACCTGGCTTCTTCGGTCGTATGATTCAATGGATGATGATTCCTGAGGATGATGGAGGTGAGGAAGAATGAGTTATGGCGGACACGATGATCATCACCATGATCACCAACACAGCCATTGGGGCCCACACGATTGGGATCACGGTCACGGAGGTGCCCCTCACAATTCGTGGGCACCGATTATGCTCGCATTTGGTTCGAGCATTTTCCTACTCGGATTTACCAAGGTGTTTACACAAACTTGGGATAGTGAGGCAAGCATCTGGACATATGCCATTCATTCATCTCAACTTGGTCTCCTCATCGCTGGTTTGGCCATCTTTACTGCTGGACTGACCGTGTTCTGGCGACAAGATTGGAGTCACAGTGGTTCGTATGAAGCAAAGGCGGTCGGAACACCATTCCGCACAATCGATATTCGCAAGGTTGCCGTTTGGATGTTCTTGATGTCTGAAATGATGGTATTCAGCAGTTTATTCAGCACCTACATTCGATACAGACTTGGATTTGACAACTGTGTAGAACTATTCGAAAGCAGTATCGAGCCAGGTTCCACCGTCGTCCTTGAAGCAGGTCAACAATGCTGGCTCCCAGCATCTTACTTCATCGCGGAAGGTGGTTATCACCAAGAATACGCAAATGCTGCTCTTGGATTCATGCCAGACACTTTGATTCCCGGAGCGATCAACACATTTGCTCTGATTATTTCTTCTTACACGATTGTTCTCGCTCTAAAGACCGCCAAGGACTCAAGTCTTAGCGATGCAGAGCGCAGTAGAAAGGTTGGAAATTATCTCTCGATTACTCTCTTCCTAGCAACACTCTTCTTGACATTCAAGTTGATTGAGTGGTTCATTGGATTCAATATTGGACACCCTGGAGATTGGTATTACTTCCATGCGCCTTCTCTGAGTGCTGATCATTTCACGATACACGAATCGGCGTACACGTATTGTCATCACTGGGATCATCATGGTGGTGTCGACCACAAGGGTGCTTGTGAGCCAGGAATGGATGCGATTTTCGATATACGGATGTCAGCCTCTACATTCTATGTGACGACGGGCACACACGGTGTGCACGTATTCGGTGGAATGGTCGCTCTAGCTTACATGGTACTGAAGGCGTATCGCGGTGGATATACGCCACAAAACGCAGTGAGTATCGAGTACTTCGGCCTATATTGGCACTTTGTTGACTTGGTTTGGGTTCTGGTCTTCCCCGCATTCTACTTGTATTGATGGAGGCAAAAAAAATGGGCGAACATGGACATCACACAATCTTGGGATTTGATCGCTATGCATTCAATTTCTGGGTGCTGATGATTTTCACAGCGATTGAAGTCGTCGCTGTTGCATTGACCTTCTCGATGAAAGGTACTGTCAGCATGAATACAGTCGTGTTTATTCTCGTCTCAGTTGGAATCGTTAAGGGTGTGGGAATCGCTGCAATTTTCATGCACTTGCAAGGTGATGAGGATAGTCGCGTACTCACCGCTACTGCTTTGTTTCCGGTATTTTTCATCGTCGTCATGGTGCTATTCATCGGTTTGACACACCCAGATGCTGCAGATACTTTGCCAGCATGGTGTCGACCCGGATTCTACACATGATGTAGCGTGAAACACTTAGCCGAGCAGTGTCTCGGACCACACACAGCGGACGTCGCATAGCCTGGTATCGCGCCGGATTTGAAATCCGGTGGTATTCGCCGCGGGAGTTCAAATCTCTCCGTCCGCGCCAACTTCTGAAAGCGAGATGCAGACAACGTGAAATACTGATTTTTTTACACAGAAATCATGCGCTGTAAATCGATTGCTTTGAGTGCACTGTTGCTAATTACTGCACTATCTGGTTGCATTGGTGGACACGACCATTCAGATTACGAATTTCATGGTCTTGAGTATGACCCTGCATCACCAGCTCCCGATTTCACATTGACCGATCAGAATGGACAGAATGTCTCTTTATCCGATTTTGAGGATAAAGTCGTGGTCTTGGCTTTCACCTATACCGCTTGTCCCGATGTTTGTCTAGCGATTGAAGCAAATCTGCACTATGTCAACACTGAGATGTCAGATGAAGAGGATTTGGTCATCCTTTCGATGACCATTGACCCCGCACGCGATACACCTGAGCATCTTTGGGGTTGGACCAATGTCCGAGGATATGACTGGCCACATTTGACAAGCAGTGATCACAGTGAGTTACAACATGTATGGAGTGATTACAATCTGTTGGTAGACAATGATCACATCAACTCTGATCACTCCGACCACGGTGATCATCACGATCACAGCGGTCATTCGGACATGTCACATCAAGTGGCTGTCTTGTACCCTGAAAACACAACGGTATTGCTTGATGGTGACCACGATATGTTGCCCGAAGAAAATGCAACAGGCTGGAATCTGACTGAAACGACAATGTCGATGAACAACGTGTCTTTGAATTATTCAGTTCACGAACAATATGGCCACAGTGTCACTGGAATCAATGGCGTTGATTCGCCCAGTGATTGGTCATGGTGGTGGTCATTGTACATCTGGAATTCAAGCAGTATGGCATGGGAAGAAAGTTCAGTGGGAATTGATGAAGTCATGATTATGCAAGATACAGACCATGTTGCTTGGGCTGCATCAAATGCGAACATGTCAATGCTCCCTACACCTGGAGAGCATGGCGATGAACATGAGGGTCATGATTCCCATGATGATCACGACGAAATGCATGGTGAGGACGAAGTGTATGAGGTCGGGCACAATACTGTGACATATATCATTGACAAAGATGGAAACAAGAGGCTCGTTTACACGGGCCCTGATTGGTCGACTGAAAATTTCATGGAAGATCTGACACAGTTGTTGCATCACGATACTGGTGTTGAAGCACACGACGACCACAGTGGACACGATCACCATTGAGAGAAAACGCACCCTACGGGTGCGAACAGTCTTTGATGGGAAGCACCCTCAGCGATACGTGCGACGACTCGTTCCGCTTCTCGTCTTTCTCTTCCTGATGCCCTCATTATCGGGCTGTATCGGGGGACCGAGTGTCACTTGGGGCACAGGCAATGGTGAATACAGTACAAGCATGGGTACTGACGATAGTACTGGAATCACCACATACTCGATTTCTGTGACCAACAGATTGTCCAGCAGCGAATCAAGGCACTTGATTGATGATTCTATGGACTTGAATGGATGTGAAAATTCAACCGTCACGGTTTCTGGATGGTTGGTTCAAACAAAGGTCTTTGACGATCCACTAACACAAACACATGCAGTCACCTCTTGGATGATTTACGCAATGCCATATGACGAAGCACAAGACGTTGAATTGGGTTCCATTTTTGTGAGTGTTGTCAACTCTGAGGATGATTGGCCTACACCGACTCAAGCAGAAGGAATTCCGATGGTTGATGGAATCCTCAGCGATGGTAAAGCGAGTGATTTCCCGCTAAGGAAGTGGGCTCTACTGGCCATTGTTCCTGCAAATGAAAACGTCTTTGATGCTGCCATTCAGATGGACACCAACCAAGCTGTCAGCCTTACAGGTTATCTCGGCAGCGAATACATCAACGATCAACAAATGAGTGATTGTGAAATTACCGCATCCGGTAAAGGCTGGGCAGGACACTTTGTCGTCACATCGATGACCTATGGTGATGAAAGAGTGGTCAATGCCAACGAGGCCTACATTGGTGGAGACATTCCATTCTTTGGGAGAGGATTGTACACAACCATGTTGCTCATTTCAATTGTAGCCTCGGGAGCACTATTCATATTCTCAAGGAATCAAATCATCCTCGGTGCAGATACAAAGGCCCAATCTATGCTATCTGAACAACAAATGCGAGCGGGTAAAGCCGCCCGGCATGAAGCGGCTCGCCACGAGGCAAGAGTTGCTGCAACCACCAAGGCCAAAGAATCAGAGTATACCGGAAAACCAACCAAGAAATCCAAAGCTGCACCGAAATTCGATATCGGGGCGGCTCTTGCTGAAGAAACGCCAGGAACCAGTACTGGCCACTATGTAGCAGGTAGTTCGGTGACGTCCACCGACGAAGCCGAAGCGATGGAAGAAATGATCTCTGAAATGCAAGAAGAGCAGGCCTTCGAACAAGAATTGAAGGACAAAGGCCTTCGAAATGTCATTGGAAATCTACCGAAGGGTGGGGGTGGTGGACGTCGAAGGAGCATTGCCACACAACCTCATACTTCGAGAATGTCCAAGGTATCTGAGCCGGAACCTGAACCAGAGGCAAAGCCAAAGCCAACAAGAAAAACTCGGAAGACCCGAGCGACCAAATCCGAACCAGAAGCGACCGAAGAAGAGGAAGAAGAGGCACCTAAGAGAAGGGCTGATCCTGATGTCAACGACGAGGGTGACTTCAGTGACTTTTCATTCTGATGCTTCATTAGGAATCGTTTGTCCACCACGTACGGTCAATTGGTCCGATACATATTGAATGATTGCGGGAGTCATTAGGCAGGGTTCGCCATCCACTTGAACCCACATCGGGGGATTGTGAGGTTCGTTGCTGGGTTGATCATTTGCGTCGATATTGCGCAATTCCAATCGATTACCGGGATTGAGTGTAATGTTCCATTTACCAACGTGTGTGCCTTTCTTCAAGGGACCCATGATGCGCAACATTTGAGATTTAGAAAGACCGGTTGCGAGAATAGTCGACATCGAATCCTGTGTGACACACATTCCTGGTGCAATACGATAGCCGCCACCAAAAGTCTCTGTCATTATCGTAGTGAACAAACCACTCATATCTGTCCTGCCCAATTCAACATCATCGACCTTGAGCCAGCCGTCTTGCTTTTTCCATCCAAGAATACTTTTGATACCCAAGTAAGTATACTTCGCAGTCCCCCTGATATGTTTTCCTTGACCGAGGGTTTTCCTTCTTGATACATCACTTGTAGTGCCTCCATCAGATTCTAGGAAGGCCCATCGGCGAACCATACAATCCTCATCAGCCTGACCGTCCCATTCGGTTGGTTCAGGAGATGGGTAATGCGGTAAAGCGGGTGCGGGTGCACCATCAATCCGCATTGCTCCAACACGGCGATCGACTCCTGATTTTAGAATCGAAACCGCCTGTTGTGTATTGCGCAGGGGGATGCCATGCGCACGTGCGTAGTCGTTACCGCTACCCATTGGAATGATTCCAAGGGTCATGGACGAACCCCTCAGTCCGCTGGCAACTTCATTCATTGTGCCATCTCCACCAACAGCAACTACGAGGTCTAAATCGTCGCGGTCTCGAAGACTGAAGGCGATTTCAGAAGCGTGACCTGTTCGCTCAGTCCAATGAATTTCACAATCCAATCCTTCGGCTTCAATTTGTTCAGCAATCTTCGGCCAGCGTTTCTTGACCGTGCCATCTCTTCCAGCCGGATTCACGATGCATGCGATGCGAACCATGCCCATCCGAGAACGGCATCCAATCAAGAGCCTTCCCCGACAATCTCTAGAAATGATGAGACCGAAAATAACGGGTATCATTCACCCCCTCCGCACAACATGGACACGGAATGGTCTGAGTTCGATCTCGCCTGTATGCGGCGAGCATTGGATGTTGCAGAGCGTGGCCGAGGCCAGGTTTCTCCAAATCCTCCAGTGGGTTGTGTCCTTACTAGAAATGGAGAAATTATCGCAGTAGGATGGCATGACCATTTGGGTGATTTACATGCTGAGCAAGCTGCCATTGCAAATGCAGAATCGCTAGGGGTGACTACTGAGGGATGTACTGCATACGTTACGCTGGAGCCGTGCAATCACTTTGGACGGACTCCACCTTGCACCCAAGCATTGCTTTGGGCTGGTGTCAAAGAGGTCATCGTTGCAACAAGAGATCCAAATCCAACCGTTCGAGGAGAAGGAATCCAAGTTCTACTAGATGCAGGGATTACCGTTCGTGAAGGACTTCTTCGAGACGATGCTCAAACTCAGATGCAGGCATTCATGCATTGGTGTGAATGCAAACGACCACTTGTAACCCTCAAGGCGGCGATGGATGCGAATGGAGTGGTCGATGGTGAGACGCCTGGCCGATTCACCTCAGATGAAAGCCTCACTGGTGCACATCGATTGAGGCGAGAATGTGATGCGATATTGGTGGGAGTGAACACAATCATCCGTGATGACCCGAGTCTAAACATCCGTCGAGTGAATGTTGGGAAGAGGGAACAACCATTGCGAATCGTACTCGATCGAAATCTCCGTATTCCTTCAAATGCTAAGGTTCTGACCGATGGAAAGGAGACTATCCTAGTCCACATACAACCTGATTCTAGGGGTGTAGCACTTCCAGCAGGAGATGGGGGGGCCGACCTCAATGCTCTTCTCGACCATCTTGGCGATCGTGGGATACAGGAATTACTAATCGAAGGTGGTCCTATCGTTTGGGGGCAGTTCCTCGATGAGGGACTTGTCGATCGTGCCATCATCATACAGTCGGATATCGAACTCGGAGATGGTCCGGAAAGTGGAATCGATGATAATCGAATCAGGGAGGCAGGGCTAGAAGTCGTAGGGAATCTCGATTGGGGAGGGGATTCTGTGACCCTCTGGAGTCGACCGGATTTACCTTGGCCATCTTCCAATTGGTTATCGAATTGAGGGTCCCTTCGCTCCGACGATTTGAAGGAGGGGGGGCGTCTCGGTTTGAGTGGGCGGTTAGGGTAGTCTGGATATCCTGATGGGCTTCGGACCCGTCGACGCGGGTTCGAATCCTGCACCGCTCACTTCCTCTCCGCATGGATGAGTAGCCTCGCAAGGCTGCGATGTACACGGATGGCAGTTGTTGCAACAATCTGCCAACCGGCATTTGAGAATGAGTCCTTGATTTCAGACCAAGTCTTTCCAAACGATGTTCCTGAATCAATGGTATCTGAAATGGCGGATGGTGGCCATGGGACCAGTGTGACCAAATTCGCTTGCTCATTAGACACTGAATGACAAGCGGAAAGGGCGCCTTCAAGTAACTCAAAGCCATCTGAAGATTTCCAAGCATTTCGACCATATGGTGGATCAAAGGCGAATCCGTCAAATGACCCTTCCCAAACATCTGACAATTCTAGAGCAGAACCATTGCGAATCTCAAAATCACCCTCACCGCCACGTCCCTGTGCCCATGCGGCGTTCTCCCTTGTGCCTGTGACCATCGGCCAAGCCAGATCGCTTCCACTGCAAGATAATCCGCAAAGGATCCCTTCGACAATCAAGCCTCCAGTGCCACAAAATGGATCCAAGAGGCGACCTCCTCTAGGGCAGGCTAGATTGACCATTGCTCTGGCAAGTTTGGGATCTAAACTAACCGGTTTGAAGAACGGGCGATTGGGAGCTGTTCTTTTTGCCCAATCATCACCATCGTGGGTGGTTATGCCCCATGCGATGACTGGGGCTGTTTCAATGTCATCAGGATGAACGGTTCGCTGTGATGGTGAAAGAAGGTGTACACGGAGAGTGACATCTGGATTGGTGAGATCGATTTTCCTTCCAGATTCAACGAGAACACCGCCAATTTCACCTGCGATTATTCGACTGGACCAGCCCTCAATTTTTTCACCCGTGCGACTCGCTTTAACTGCGACAGAACCCGGAATATCCAATGCGAGAAACGCTTCTGAAATTTCTTTGATCGCATTTCCAATTTCGACAACCCCTCCGGGACTCAGGACTTCCGAAATGAGGCTAGAGCGTGACATCATCGAATGGACTTGTGATTCATCACAAACGATCGCGTGAGGATGCACAATTTCAAACGAATCAACCAATTGCGCCGCTTCAATTCGAAATAATTCAGGATGCCAGCCAGCCCCAATCACTACTGAATCAGCCATTTCCAAAAGTCCTCACGTGCGCGCGCGTCTGTGCTGCTCCGCAGCACACCCTTCGCCTTAATCCTATAACGGTCGCACCTCTCCCCTCGCATCATGCGCGCGCGCGGAAGAGGTGTAATCGCCTTGTTCGGCGTGTTGATTTTTGCGACTCTATTCGCAACCATTCCAACCACTGCACAGGATGCTGGGGCAGGGGTAATGCAGGCTGACGACCCGCGTAACCTCACCTTTGATCAAAATCGAATGTTCATGTATGGA
>CALCEF010000182.1 GCA_937901365.1 uncultured euryarchaeote
TGGATGTCGAGGAAGAACTCGTCATGCCTGAAATCCCCGTCAGGCCAAACAATGGAATTCCAGTCGCCATAGGTATCATTCTGATTCTAGGTTCTATGTTGAGTGGAGTTCTGGCATTTGGAAGTGCTGCCGTTTTTCTTGTAGATGACCAAATGAGAGCTGATGGAGGCTTCACCGATGAGCAAAACCGAACCTTCGACATGATGAAAGAGAGTGGCATGGCGACAACATTCACCGTTCTCTATGGGTCGATGGCACTGGGTTTGATGGTTGCAGGAGTCATGCTGATTCGAAAGAACCCCTTTGGTGTCAAAGTAGGTGTGGCGGCAGGCACGATATTCTTCATTGCCAATATCATTGAGACCGTTTGGCTCCACCTTATTGCTGAAGATTACGGATTTGAAGCAACGATTGGGAGCGGACTCATTCTGGAATTCGCCTGTGGCGCCTTCTGTATTTCCCTCCCTCTAGTGGCAATTCTCATTCCAGAGGGGCGTGCTGCGCTTTATCGGGAATCAACAATGATGACGATTGACGAAGAGGAGTAATCATTCCTCGCGTGGCCATTTTTTGGTCAACGCTGCTCGAAGATCATCGTTCATTCTCGCATCCCACCAATTTGCTCCACGCCAAACGGCATAGCGACCTCGAATCCCGCGAAGGTCTGCACCATCCATCCGAGCGTTCTGAAAGTTGGCTAAACCAAATCGTGCTTTTTTGGCCTTGACATTTCGCATATCGGCATTGTCGAACGCTGCTTTCATGGCATTGGTGGCAATCATTGACGCATTTTGCAAATCCGCCCCCGATAGATTGGCCCCCTCGAGGTCAGCCCCGTCGAGAATTGCTCTTCGAAGATTGGCGCCAGAAAGATCGACACCTCTCAAATCCCGGCCGACAAAGGACTGGAAGGAAAGGTCCGCGTCGGGACCGATTTCAGTCATCAAAAAACCTCAGGAATTAGAGCGGCGATCCAAGTGCGCTCGCCCTTCAGGAGTGAGAACCGCGTATCGGTTCTTCTCTTTCGCACTGGGTGGGCATGAGATGAATCCACGCTCGATAAGTCGGTTGAGGTATAGCGACAAGTTGTCAGGTGCTGCCAAGCCACTGTCATCAAACAATTTCTTCAACACACGTGGAGGAGAATCGTCGACACCTTCAACGTCGCGCAGGTAGTGAATGGCTGCAAGAACCTGATCGGGTTTCTTGGTCAAGGAACTATTTTCAATCAATGAACGGAATGCAGAACCGCGCTCGGGTAGGTTGTTTTTCTTGGCCGCTTCAATCGCTGCTGCAATCGCAGTTTCTCGAACACTTCGCACTCTGGCGATGGCCGTTGACCAATCTTCACCTTCCCGAATATTCATCATCTGCGCATCCACCTCTTTTTGTGAACCTGAAATATCAATTTCGACATCTCCAACGCGAATTAGCACACGGCTGTTTCCAGCTCCTTCCGAACCCTTCACCAAACCGTCACCTGAACACTGCCAACCAATCGACGGGTTATTTTAATCGTTACTATGGTAACTTTATGATTCTCTGAAGCACCCTGCAAATTCAGTGGGATTACACTTGTTTTCGACATTGATATGTTCTGTTAAATAACGGATTTTTTTCAACCGCCACGCCGAAGGCGACATAACCCCCTGATATTGTCCGCAGGGTCGATGCCCCTTACGCGCGCCCCCGTGCAGGCGAGCGCTTCGCGCTCGGTCATCCTCGCATTGTTGTTGGTTTTGAGTTGCTTTTCATCGATTCCAATCGCCACTGCAAATTCATCTGGTACGATTGAAACATTTGCTGACGGCAGCTCAAGTGTCGAAGTGAACACCAACACTCAATCTCCCTCAACTGTGAATTTGAGTGTAGGCCGAAATACTACGATTGGCAGTTCAAGTTTCCATCTGAATTACGACTCAACAAATCCTTCCCCTGGCGAACTCACCATCGATGTCGATAGCGATGGACAATACGAATGGCATCTCGGTGGTAATGGCGATGGCCATGTCGGTGAACAAAACGAGTTTACCACCGGCACATCATCCACGTCAACATCTGCAAGTGGAAACCAAACTTGGTTGCATACCGGTGCATGGCGTTTACCGAAAACTGCGATCATGGCATCATCAGACATTACGGTTGGATTTACACCGAACCTCGGCGCTCAATTCACGGGAATTGGAGCGGTGACCGATTTGGCGGTTGGAGACATGGATGGAGATGGACAAGAAGACGCCATCTTCCTGGTTCCAGACCACATGGGTGCCAACGGAACTTGGCCCCACATCGGTTGGCTAAAGTGGAGTGGCTCCTCTATTGTCACAAGTTGGATTCCAACCTGCTTTGATGCGGATCGATTGATTCTTGGAGATTCAGACAACGACAGTCAGACCGACGTTCTTGCCATCGCTGAAGATGAAGACACACTCTGTCAGCACCTTTCTGGAACAAATAGTTGGTCATATTCAACAAATGTCACGATGAATGAGAAGTTCGAAGACGCTCTTCTCGCAGACATGGATGGAGATGGCCAAGACGACCTCGTGTCAATCGACGCAGATGGAACGCTTGGTATGCGTTCATTCAGTGGTGGGGCTTATTCCACAGCAGTCACTGCAACGGTCAATTCTGGAAATCAAGTTCCAGGGCTAGAGAATTTCGCCCACATCGGCGTCGGTTCATTCTATGGTGGTAACCAATCGATTATTGTCGGCGAGACAGACGTTATGACGTCCTACAACTCGATTTGGAATTTTTCAACCGGTACATGGGCCCCACCTGCTGCGATAGGGACTTTCGAATGCTCAAGTGGACCGTTTGAAATCTTTGATTGGAATGCGGACGGATCTGATGACGTGATGGGTCCAACCCCTTCAGCAGCTTGCACAGCAACATGGAATGGTACAGCATGGAATACAGCCACTTCCAACATGGTGGGTCTGACCAATTACTCGATTGGAGACCATGATGGTGATGGCACAGTCGATGTATTCAGGGCATTCGAAGGTTCACCGGATGGTTCGGATAGCACGCAAACGGGCTCGGTCGATATGAACGCCTTCAATAGCGATGGAAGCACCAATTCAACGACCACTTCATTCAACCCACATACCTCACCGCGCGATATCGTATTCGCGGATTTGGATGGAGACGGATTGAGTGAGCAAATCGTCGCCGCTGGTGAAGCCACTCCAGGGTTATTCATCGGTGCATGGCACACATTGGAGTGGGACCTAGAAGGGGACGGTACAATGGAGATGTCCATGGCCGACTACGCGAGTTCATCAAGCCCACTGAGCCAATCAGATCAGGGCACACTAATCACCAGCGTGGTCTCTGAATTGGCCGTTGTAGCGACCAATTACGACTCATATGAAACAGCATGGGGTACGCTGGACCCAGTATCTCGTAGTATGGGTGCAGGGACCATCACACAATCAGCCCTGAACATGTCCTATACCGCCACATTCGTGGTTGAACCCAACCCCACAAATGGCAACCTTTCCAATGTCCTGAACTCCTTCATGGAATTAGGAGTTGGTTCACTCGACATCCCCCTCAACATCACCTGCACACAAAACGGAACGGTGACCCTTGATTCACTGAGTATCGCTTGGACTGAAGGCGCCTCCAACATTCAGGTGCCAGATCCACCGAATCTTTGGATTTACAGTTACAATTACAGTCAAGTCAGCATCATGTGGTCAAACACCACCAGTCCATCTGACTTGATGCACTACGAAGTGTTCCGGGCTCCAACCGGTTCACAGATTTCAATCAACAACCCTCTTGCTCAAGCCCCGCTGAATGGCTACCAAGATACCGATGGCGTCACCAATCAAGAATGGGATTATGCTGTTCGTTCAGTCCATGATTTTGGCATTACCTCCAATCTATCCAACATCATCACAGTGAATGTTCCAGATGTCCCTCCAGTCATAGACACCACTCCACCTGACGCCGCAGTCGTCAGTTTGGATGACGTCCCCAACGATGACGGTGGTGTGCTGAACCTCTCATTCACACCCTCTCCATCATCCGATTTGGCCTACACATTGTTCTTTGTTGAAACCAGTGATTTCACCAATGCCTCAGGCCTCACACCGTATGCGAACATCAGCAGCGGTGACCCGACAACTTCGATGTTGCTTACAGGCCTCAACGACGGAGAAGATCACTGGGCGGCAGCTGTTGCCGTTGACGGTGATGACAATGCATGGTGGAATGTGACAGCCGTAGGCCCGGTTCATTCAACCAATGATACGATTCGCCAGAGTCTGCTAACCCTCGATGTTACAGGCGACGGCACCTACGATGACGGTACAAACAGTGGAGTCCACCTCCACGATGGTTCGGCCTTCTCAATCACGGTGCAACTGTCGAGCGAAGGTATGCCACTCTCAGACGAAAATGTTGACCTCACCATATCCATGGACGGTGAATCATGGTCGACCACAATGGTGACCGGATTGACTGGATTTGCCACTCAAAGTTGGACCGATTGGACCGACTTTGTCAACCAATGGGAAGCACACGGTGGCTCCGGACTGGTGAGCGTCTCGTGGGCTGGCGGCTCCTATGGAGCCGCAGGGCAAACAATTGCGGCTGCAAGCAA
>CALCEF010000183.1 GCA_937901365.1 uncultured euryarchaeote
CCGCGAAGTTCGTGCAAACGTGCATCATAAGGCGTCATATTTGCGTTGAGTGCTTCCAAAGTCATGGCGGCCGCGATATCTTGGTATTTGAGCCACCGTTCGACATCACATAGGCTGAGAGCCGCCATTGCTGTGAGCATGTTGCTGCCATTGATAATGGCCAAACCATCGCGTGCCTGTAGTTCTAAAGGCTGCAGACCAGCGCTTTCTAATGCCACATCGGACGGCATCCTCTTTCCATCGTAAATGGATTCACCTTCTCCCATCATTGCCATGGCTATCTGTGACATTGGTGACAGATCTCCACAGGCACCAACGGAACCCTTGGCAGCAGCGATTGGCGTAATCCCTCGGTTTAGCATATTCACAATTTGTTCAGTGACTTCACGTCTTCCACCAGAATTTCCATGGCAGTGCACATTGATCCGTCCAACCATTGCTCCTCGAACAACTTCTTCGACCATCGCGTCACCAATACCAGCGGCGTGTGAATAGATTAGGAAACGCTGGAATTCGGTAACCTGTTCTGGCGTCAGTACGACCTCACTAAACTCACCGATCCCCGTCGTCACACCATACATGACTTCGTGTGCATCAATCTTGTTTTGAATCATGCTCCGACAGGTCTCAATGCGCTGCCAAGCGTCTTTGGAAACACTCACATTATCGCGATTTCTTGAAACCGCTTCAACATCGTGGATGCTAAGATTGGAACCGTCCAACTCAACGGGCATGAACGGCCTACAAAGGTGCGGAATATAACCGTATCAGCGGTCCAGAACCTTGTCAATAATTCCTTCATCGGCTCGGTGCGGTAGTGTGATACGGAGATCCCCATCATTCTGCATTGCCTTCTTCGCTGCAAATTCAGCCCCTTCATTGCGCGCCCAAGCTCGACGTGCGACGCCGTTATTCACATCCCAACTCAACATTGATCTTAGTCTACTAGATGCTTCCTCGGAACCGTCCAGTAGTAACCCGAATCCACCATTGATGACTTCTCCCCAACCCACGCCACCACCATTGTGGATACTGACCCAAGTAGCGCCTCGGAAACTGTCACCAACGAAATTCTGGATTGCCATATCTGCTGTAAACATCGAACCATCTCTAATATTGGCGGTTTCTCTGTATGGTGAATCTGTACCTCCAACATCATGATGGTCTCTTCCCAATACGACTGGACCTGAGATTTCACCACTTCGAATCGCCTGATTGAACGCTTCTGCAATCTCGACTCGACCAATCTCATCGGCGTAGAGTATGCGGGCTTGGCTGCCCACGACCAATGCATTTTCTGATGCTTCAGTAATCCACTGAATATTATCGAGCATTTGCTGCTGTATCATCGGATCACAGTTCTTGGCGAGCCGTTGCAAGACATCGATTGCTATTTGATCAGTTTTGTCTAAATCGGACGGATTACCTGAACAGCAAACCCAACGGAAAGGACCGAAACCAAAATCAAAGCACATGGGCCCCATGATATCTTCTACATACGATGGATATCTGAAACCACCATGTGAATTCGTAACATCAGCACCAGCCCTTGAACATTCTAGCAAAAACGCGTTACCGTAATCCCAAAAGTACATTCCTGAAGATGTCATTGAGTTGATTGCGTCAGCATGTCGAATCAAACTATTTTGCACCGATTGATTGAACTCTGCCGGATTTTCAGCCATCATATTCTTCGCGTCCTCAAAGCTGATTCCCACGGGGAAATATCCGCCTTGCCATGGGTTATGCAGACTGGTTTGGTCACTGCCTAAGTCTACCTGTATACCACGTTCTACAAGGCGCTCCCAAACATCTACAACATTCCCGATATATCCTATGGAAATTGCCCGTTTTTGCTCACTCGCATCAACCATACAATCAATCGCCTCATCAAGATCCTCAGTGATTTGATCGACCCAACCTT
>CALCEF010000184.1 GCA_937901365.1 uncultured euryarchaeote
CAGGAACGTGGCCTGCAGGATGGAGTTGCCATTTCCAATTTTGATGTTCTACCCACTGATTGAAATTGTGGGTTTCCCAGGCTTCATTGGCCTCATCTTCATCTCTACGATCCCATGGTAATGGATAGCCCTCAATTGAACTGACTTTGTACGTATCTTTCCACATCACTCTCGAAAGGGAGGCAGTTAGAGAAGTTGCATGAAGTCGTGTTTGATGATTTCCAACCAACCAAGGAGCCATTCCAATGTGATCGATATGTGTGTGTGTGAAGATGGCATCTGTGACAGGTGGAGCTTCAGATGGGTAACGGGGTGGTGATGTAGGAGCTAGACCATAGTCGATCAAAAGACGAGTTGAGGTTTCATCTTCGAGAATAACACCTACATTGCCAACTTCATCACCACCTCCAAGGAAATGGATTCGAATCCCAGACTCTACGGGCTCATCTGGATATGAACTCGTTCGTCCAGGAGTATACAGGACCATGTCAGCACCATGAGGGGGTGCTGAATGAAGGTTCGGATAGGGTCCCCCTCTATTTCCAGTGGAAATTAGAAATTCAATTACGATCTAAAATTATCAAGTCAATATCTTACTCAACCACTATACACTTCAGTCCACTTTTGCTTGAACGGGTATGTCAATTTGTAAAAAGACAGCATTCTTGATGTCTTTTCAACCCACAAAATCAGTTCCAGTGGAAATCAAGGGGTGGGTGTATTGAAATCCTCATCTTCACCCCACGAATCATGGCAAGGTTACCAGACCACATTTTCATCGTTGACGATGATTTATGCTATGGTTGTGGTGCTTGCATTGCACTTTGTCCAGTCGATGCCCTCACCCTAGAAGGATTGTTAGCGATCGTTGATGAACCAAAATGCACACATTGTGAACACTGTATCCCATCTTGTCCAGTTTTTGCATTGGAGATTGTACCTGAGGTATCTGCGTGAAGATTCTGATCATTGGTGCGGGTTTGACAGGTCTGAGCTGTGCTCGAGAACTCCACAAACAAGGTCATGATATTACAATCGTGGAATCTCGGGCCGAGATTGGATATCCCCAGGACAAGCCGAGCTTAATTACAGGCGAAACAGATCTCAGTAATTTCGCACCATTCATCCATTTGACAGATACGGGCTGTAGGCGACCTTGGTTGGCCAAATCGATGGCCCAACATCTACCGATTACCTACATTCTCCGAACTCAAGCATCAACCCTAACTGAAAATTTCGATCATACAATCGACACGACTTCACAGTCTTCGACAAAATGGGAGGGTGGTGTAACCCTTACAGGACGAGAACCACAAACAGAAATCATCGCACACCGTAGTGATGGAACGGTTGAGTGCTGGACTCAAGGCACACTCCCAGACGTCGAAGGTGGCTGGCTCGAGTTACTCTCAGGAACATTCGATGAAGAGAATGCAAGCGTCGACGCATCCATCTCTCGCGGCATTGAATTGGCGTCAGAGCCAAAGGCGTGATTGCACGTCGACCGTCCATGCGCCCATCTACACACTCCGATGTGATTTCCTACGTGCGGGCGCATGCAGGGGCATCTCACATCATTCTCATCGATCCTGATGACGCATCTCCGGATGTCGCAGCACAACGGTGTGTGGCTGCAGTTTCTGCTGGTACGAAGATGATCTTTGTCGGCGGATCAAGTGGTACAGATGAGGACAATGTCCACCCTACAGTGGTCGCAATCCAAGAAGCACTTGAACTCTGCAAATGGAACGCTAGTCAAGACGCAGGATTATCTGAAACCGATTGGGAAGTGCCTGTTGTTTTGTTCCCCCAAGGTGCAGCAGCCCTATCTCCATCCGCGGACGCCATCACATTCATGATGCTCATGAATAGCACCAATCCTGATTTTTTAGTTGGCGAACAAGTCCGCGGCGCCCCATACATCCGCAAAGCTGGAGTTGAACCGATGGGGATGGGATATCTCGTATGTGCACCAGGAGGCAAGGCAGGCGAGGTGGGCCAAGCCAACCTCATCGAAGCGGATCAGACTGACCTCGTCGCCGCCTATGCCATGTGCGCAGAATCCTACGGATTCTCAATTCTCTATCTCGAGGCGGGAAGTGGCGCCCACACACCAGTCAATCCCGAACTCATTCGTGCCGCCAAAGCCGCCAGTGACAAACTCGTTTTGTTGGTGGGTGGCGGAATTCGAGATGGAACCACGGCAAAAACAGCTCTCGATGCAGGCGCAGATTGGATCGTCACAGGCAACCTCTGCGAAGAATTTGCAGACGCCCACGAATTACAAACCACACTTGAAACATTCATTTCTGAAATGAAACTCTAGGTGTTCACATGGTGTTTGAATGCAACATCGATGCACGAGGTAAAGCCGCACGACTTCGCCTCGGAATCATAGCAGTATTTGGTGGTGCTTTGTTGGGTGCCACAACGATTCTTGGAATATTACCCACAACATTAGGCTATATCATGACAGGTGGTTCAATCGCAGGCGGCCTGTTTGCAATGTGGGAAGCTCGTAAGGGTTGGTGCATTATTCGAGCAATGGGTTTCAAAACGAAAATCTAATCTTAGGCGAATTTCACCCGCCGGGCCAATCTTCAAGCCACCCATCTCGACCCAAGAGACATGGCCGCAGAAGGAACATCGACTGCGCTTATTGTGAGCGCCGTTTGTTTCCTATTGACTTTTGGCAGTTGCTTCATAATCCCGCCTGTAGGATATGAAATGGGGCTTTTTGTAGGTTATGAGACACTTTACCCGATGATGTTGGGCGCATATTGCTTCCTTCCTTTGGGATTTCTATTCCTCCTTGGCGGAGTGATCGGTTCGTTCTTCCCCTCCAAGGATCAAGGTGCCGAAGAGGAAAAAGAGCAGAACCAGAAATCAAGCATTAGTGTATACTGGTTCATTTTCATCCCTATGCTCACCTTCATCGCATTCTTCATCTTCCTTCTCGGTCAAGGCGCAATATAATCAGAGGTAACCATCATGTCTACAGATGACGATCAAAGAGATATGGAGGAAGAACCAACATACTCTGAATTTTGGCCAATGACAACATGCATCATTGGGATTATACTACTCTTCCTTGCTCTTGGCGAATGCTCTTCTCATTTTTCACTTGATGGTGACAACCATCCCGAATCAAATTACACCACTGAATTCTGTTACAGTGGATGCTTTTTCCTCCTTCTAGGAGTTATTCTTTCCGCCAATGTCGCCGAGAAAAAAGAAAAAGCAAAATTAGAAAAAATGACTGAGGAAGAAAAACAACTTTACATTAAAGAAAAAAAGGAAAAAGAAATCAAACAGGCTATCCATTGGTTCATATTTTTCCTAATCACTCTCTTCACCCTCATTATCTTAATTCCTTAGGTATTCGGCGTTTTGACAATTCACAGGAAGAGGAATGACAATGGTCAATTGGAAACTCACACTCTTCGTACCCAT
>CALCEF010000185.1 GCA_937901365.1 uncultured euryarchaeote
GCAATTTGTGGTACCGTTCCACCAGTCACTTCCATTCAGAACATCCACATGAATCGCCGAATCGATCGGACGGATTGCAGAAGAGCAACTTGCTGAGGTATACGTTGGGATTCCATTCTCGGCACGCCCTAATTCACTTGCCAGTGGAATCTGCACAGCGAGCAACATGATGGCAATCATTGCCAGAGATAGCATGCCTTGCCGCCGAGCGACCATGCACATAGATGAATGCCGCTTCTATTTCATAGAAGCGCCAACACGGGTATCAAAGAATCTCGATAACGCGGCTTTTGGCATCGACCGGTTCGTTGCTGAGTCGAATCGCATCCTCGATCATTTTTCGATGATTCTGCGCAAGTTCGCCTCTGTGGTATACTGTAATCCATGGCTCATCAACGACCATCAGAGAACCGACATGAGCATCTAGAACAAACCCGACCCCTGGGTCGATTTCATCACCGAGATTCAAACGCCCGCCACCCAGTTCGAGTACGACTTTACCGAGCGCCATCGCATCTAGGTCTGCGATCCAACCCGGTTGAGGTACAGTAAATTCAGTCGTATTCAAATCAGAATCCAATAATCCCAGCGAGTCGAGTAAATTTCGTTCGCTTTCAAACGATGAGGCAGATACTCCTTGAGCGACACACATCTTCTCAAAGGTGGCCATTGCACTCCCGTCAATCAACGAGTCATGGATTCGGAAGGCACCTTCGTCGACCGTTTCACACACACCGGTTGCGTGAAGCAGAATCCCACCCTGAATGCACACCAATTCCTCCAAATCTGCTGGCCCTGCTCCTCGTAGAGTTTCAATCGATTCGAGAACCTCGAGCGCATTGCCAGCAGCAAAACCCAGCGGTGTATCCATTTCCGTCAGGGTGACACCTGTTGAAATGCCCAGCCCCGCTCCTGTCGAAACGATCGACTCAGCAAGTGCACGAGCCTCTTCGGCGTTGGTCATGAACGCTGCCCGTCCAACTTTGATATCCATCACTAGGGCTGCCAAACCCTCGGCCGCTTTCTTGGATACGATCGAGCCGGTAATGAGTGGAACCGAAGCGATGAGTCCGGTCACATCCCGTATGGCATACATGCGTTTGTCCGCCGGTGCAATTTCGCCGGTTTGCCCTCCAATCATGCATCCGATTTCATCGACCATTTCGAATGCTTTCTCCGGTGAAATGGATACATCGTATCCTTGCAGCGCTTCCAATTTGTCAAGGGTTCCACCCGTATGGGCCAGGCCGCGTCCTGCAATCATCGGGCACTTCAGTCCACACGCGGCCAAAGCTGGTGCGAGAACCAAACTGACCTTGTCACCAATACCGCCGGTGCTGTGTTTGTCGACGACGAGGTTAGACCAATCAGCGGGCCATTCAAGCACCACACCAGAATGAAGCATCGCATGCGTTAGTTCTACGGTTTCGCTTTCTGATAACCCATTTTCATACACGTTTCGCATCCAGGCTTCAACCTCAGCATCGCTGAGACTTCCGTCCACGACGCCGTCCACAAATGCCTGAATCTCAGTCATCATCGATCAGTCCGATTTCTATCAGGCGCTGCCGTAGGAATTCGCCGGCACTAATACTGGGATAGAGCGCCTCTCCACCCGTTCGTGCAATGAATTCGGGAAGTGGTGTCAAGTCGACGTCATCTCGTGGATGTGTAAACATCGGCATCGAGTATCGATCGCTCGTTGCGTCCGGAGGGTTGACGACCCGATGTGTGACAGCCTTGAACAATCCATTGGTCAGATTTTGCAACATGTCACCCGAGTCTACAATGATGTGCTCATGATTTCCTTCGACGGCAATCCAGCCCCCATCGTGGTCCATGACCTCAAGGCCGGCTGCACTGGCTCCAACGAGTAAGGTGATGAAATTGATATCCTCATGCTGTGCGCTTCGGACAGCACCCTCTGGAACGTCATCGCCTAGTGCAGGGTAGTGCAGAATTCTGAGAATGGTGTTGCCGTCGATCGCCATGTTCGGCAACCAATCAGGACCTTTGCCCAGATATTGTGAACAGACTTCGAGTAGGGTCCGACTCAATTCCTCCATCTGAATGTAAAGGCCATCGACCGCAGGTCCAAATTCAGGACAATCATCGGTTGGCCAAATATTGGTTGGATATTCTTCCTTGAGTGGGTGGTTATCGGCAAGGGTTCGGCCAGTTTGCCAAAATTCCTTCAAATCTGGAGCGGGATTGTCCTTGGCATGCTCGACTCCAAAGGGAACATATCCTCTTTGATTACTGGATTGATTCCAGCGCATTTTCGTCGTATCATCCATGTTGAAAAATGTCTCACTGACCTCGTATGCTCGATCGATATCGCCGAGTGGGATGCCATGTCCAGTCAGTGCGAAGAAGCCGATATCTTCCAGCGCTTCACCCATTTTATTGACAAATGCTTCACGACTTTCAGCGTCACCGTCAGTATATTCGCGGAGGTCGAGGGTTGGGATTGAATCTCTAGCCATCAACTCGGGCGCAACTCGGGTGCCCATGAATCCTTCGCGTTCTCACTGCTCTGATTCGTACTTTTCACGGAGTTGCTCCACCGTCCAACCGGCATCGAGTGCATCTTGCA
>CALCEF010000186.1 GCA_937901365.1 uncultured euryarchaeote
TACAACCTTGGTGTCAAGAGCCACCTGAAGGCAGTCAAGTCTTAGATCGAGAGACTCGCGAAGCATTGGGTGATTTCTCCGAATTGCGCGATTCGCTTGGGGAAATTACTGGTGAAGAGAAGGTATTCGATACGTGGATGGATTCATCGAATTCGAATTTATTCGTATCTGGCTATCTCAATGATCCGAGTACATTTGAGAAAGCCTTCCCGACCGGCATTCGACCGCAGGGCAAGGAAATCGTTCGCACATGGTTGTATTACACCTTGCTGAAAAGTACACTACTGATGGATCAACCAGGATTCCAGAATGTTTGGATTGATGGACTAGGGATGGACCCTTGGGGGCGCAAGATGTCGAAATCTCTCGGCAATGGAATCGATGCAGATAGTGTGCTCGAGTGTGGAGCCGGTGGGCGAACGGGTTCTTGGAAGGTCAAGGGGCCCGACAAGAGTGTCCAATTGAAGGCTAACAAGATTGGAAGCGAATGTTTCAGACTTTGGAAGGCCTGTGACGCACAAGTCGGAGATGATTTCCATATCAATCCAGAAGAGATTGAGGCCAAGTATTTCGGTGTCTTGACCAAGATTTTCAATGTTGCAAGATTCGCATCTCATTTCCCAGTGCCCGCAGATTTGACTCAAGTCCCCAGTAATCTTTGTACGGGTGATCGGTGGATTTTATCGGAGTTTGCTCAGGTACTCGAAGATGTAGAGAAAGGTTGGCGAGAAATCGATATTTTTACCGCGACAAGAATCATCAAAAATTTTGGCACAGATGTGCTCCCAAGTCACTGGCTTGAAATGGCAAAGGGTCGCCTTTACGAGGAGGATTCGAATGCTGCGTGGACGATTCACCGTATCGTCAAGGATCTGTTGACTATTTTCAGCCCTATTTGCCCATTCTTCACCCACCACTTGAGCGAGACGCTGTATGGTGAGAGTGCCGTGGACATTCGCAGTTTCCCCCAATCTATGATTGCAAATGATTCGGAAGCTGCGAGGCTGCGAGGATTAACAACCGCTTTGTGCGATTTCAATAGTGAAACGTGGCGAGCCAAAAAAGAGCAAGGCCTGAGCCTAAAAGCGGAGATTGAAGGGATTCCAGTCCCCGATGATTTGGCCGAGTTCGCAGACGAATTGGCAGCGATGCACAATCTCCTTTGAGATTATTCTTCTTCCAAGAACGCATCCAATGTTGCTTGCCTATTGGGTGGTGCTTCAAGATCCCCAACCCGGAATCCTACCAAACGAACAGGGCGTGCAGTATCATACACATTGGCCAGCAATCGCGCCGCAATCCGTTGGAAGGTTTCTTCATCATCCATCGAAACTGACAAACTTCTAGCATGCGAGATTGTTTCAAACCCTCGATAGCGTAACTTCACTTCCAGATTTCTGGCAGTAATCTCAAGGCTCCGCAATTTCCGGGTGACTTGGGCAATGAGATTCTCAAGCATTTCAAAAACGATTTTTGTGTCGATCATGTCACTGGAAAATGTCCGCTCTTTTCCTATGCTTTTTCTCGATCGTAGGACACTGACCTCATCTGAAGATTCACCTTCAAGAATTCGCCAGAGCGACTTCGCTCTTCGTTCCCCGAGTGCATCTGTAATCAAATCAGGACCTTCGCGATAAGCATCGGATAAATTCATGATTCCAAGTTCACCCAACATCTGCGCTGCTTTTGGACCAATTCCGGGAACTGCCCTACAGGGATGAGTTGAGAAGAACTCTTGCAAGCCGCCGGGTGGAACTAGGAAGACACCTCCAGGTTTCCTAGCCTCGCTGGCCATCTTTGCCGCCACCCTCGTCGGACCAATACCAAATGATGCACTCAGTGAAATATCATCCATAATCAATTGCTGTAACTCTCGACAAAGTCCTTCGGCGCGATTCCAATCGCCATCACATGTTTCGGTAACATCCAGATATGCTT